>JBBRHC010000247.1:0-5825 GCA_038223295.1 Opitutales bacterium | reverse complement strand
CCTTCATTCCGCCGAATAAAGGCATGAACGCCGCGTCGGCGGTTTTGTGGGCGGTTTGTTCCTGGTCGTTTTCCATCCCAACTGACTTGCCTGAATGTCCTTCCCTATGACCACACCCGATTCCACTTCGGAGTTCGGGTTGAAACCGTGAACCGCCAGACAGAGGTGGAAACTTACGATCTGAAATCTTTCGGCAAGAAGCCGGACATGCTTTTCCGGCTTCGCAGCGACGACGAGCCGGCGCGCGTCCTTTCCACGCAAGACGGCCTTTTTGTGGAATGTAAACCCGTGGATGCCAGGCATCCGGCCGGTGGCGACTACTGCGATGCCGGGCTGATTCGCTTCGTCGCAGGAGCCTACGCTTGGGCCATGCAAGACGCCCTGATGGTCGGCTACGTTCGCGACCAACGCACCATCCAGAAACACCTTTGCGCAGCGATAGAAACGCGCCCCGAACTCTGCGTGATTGAGGCTGCGGCCTCGCTTCCAGATGCAGGCGCGGCCGCCGGCCCGGAAACGGAAGCACTTTACGTGAGCATTCATCGCCGCCCCTTCCCTTGGATTGGCGACAAAGGCCCGGCCTGCCCGATCGAGGTTTACCACTCGTGGCTTCAGGCGAACTGACTGCATCCCAACGCCTATTTGCGGAACAGGTCGCCCAGGGCGCCGAGGGATTTGAGAGGCGCGCCTTTTTTGGTGGCGGCGGTGAGGACGGAGATGGGGGCGGGGGCGGGTGTGGGCGGAGCGGAGGCGGGGGGCGGGTTGCGGGGGGCGGAATCGGAGGCCGGCGGGACGCCGGCGCGCCCATGGACGGAGGCGAACTCGCGTTCGAGGCGCTGGGGGCTGACGGCCTCCGCCGTGCCTAGCTCTTGGGCGAAGAGGCTCACGCGATACTCCTCCACCAACCAGTAGCGCGCATCGCTGCGGGGGAGGATGCGCTGGCGGGCGAGCCAAGGCGAAAGGGCGCGGCTGCGCTCGGCCTCTTTGGCCGGGTTTTGCCGCCAGCGCTCGGCGCGGAGTTTTAGGGCTTTTAGGTAGCGCGGCAGGTGCGTGAGGCGCGGGTAGTCGATCTCGCGCAGCAGAGTTTTCGGGACGAGTTGGGCGAGGTCGGTGGCGAGCGTCGGATAGGGCGTGGGAAAGGCTTCGAGGGTGGCGCGGAGGCTGAAGAGCTCGCGCAGGGTCGCGGCGAGCTTGGGGCCGGTGGTGCGGAGGTCGTGGCGCGCGGTGGCGAAGGCGGCGGCGAACTGGCGCTGGGTGGCAGATGTGGCAGGGGCGGCCCGTCCGGGGTCGGAAATCATGGGCGGGACGCCCATGCCACCGCCGGAAACACTGCCGGAGATCGAGCCCACGGGCGGGACGCCCGTGCCACCCCGGAGGATCCGTTCGGGCGCGCTGAGCCAGCGTTGGAACAGGCCGGCGGCGTCCTCGGTTAGTTGGTTGAGCGAACAGTGGGTCGCGAGTAACGCGCCGAGATCGCGCAGGCCGCGCAGCTCCTTGTGGAGGAAGGCGAGCTCGTGGCGCAGCTCGAGTTCGAGCAGGCGGCCGAGTGCAACGCGGGTCCAGGCGGCGGCTTCGTCGGGGTCGCGGGCGAGGCGGAGGGCGACGCCGGAGATGCCAATTTTGAGCGCGGGGTGGGCGTGGATGGGCAGGCCGTTTTGCACGCAGACCTCGACGGGGCCGGGGAGGCGGTCGCCGAAGGTCCAGGTCATCTGGTCGGGCTTTTCCCACTTCTCGCGGGCGCGGGTCCAGGCGGCGGGGGCGTCGTGGGCGAGCTTGGCGGTGGCGGTTTTCTGATACTCGGCGAGGTGACGGGCCAACTCGTCGAGGTCGCGGGCGGCGAAGAGTTCGCGGTCCTTCTCGTCCACCACGCGGATGCGGAGGCGGAGGTGCTCGGGGAGGGGGCGCTCGTTCCAGGCGGAGGCGTCCACGCGGAGGGGGAAACGCTCGGCGATGCAGGCGGCGAGGGCCTCGGGCAGCGGCTCGCGGCGGTCGGTGAGGCGGTCGCGGGCGGCGACGGCGGCGGCGAGTTGCTTCACGGTCTCGGCGAGCGGGACGAAGAGGCGGCGTGCCTCTTTCGGCAGGGAGGAGAGGTAGTGCTCGACCTTGAGCGCGAGGTGGCCGGGCACGGCCCAGTCGAGGGCGATGGGGGTGAGGCGGGCGGCGTCGCCGGGGGAGACGTTGAGGGTGACACCGTCGTCGGTCTGGCCGGGGCGATAGGTATAGGTGAGGGGCAGGGCGCTCTGGCCGAGCGGGAGGGCGGCGGGGAAGGCGATCTCGTCCACCGGGATGCTGGCGGGGTCGCGCAGGTCGTCGGGCGCGAGCATGAGGAACTTCGGATACCTCGCGCGACGGTCGCGGACGAGCGAGACGAGGTCTTGAACGGCGGAGACGCCTTCGGGTGGGGCGTCGGAGGTGGAGATGGGGTTGGGGGCAGGCGTGCCACGGGTCGATCCCATGGGCGGGACGCCCATGCCACTTGGGGAGCCCATGCCACCTTGAACCGGCATGAGTCGCGCGGCGTAGAAACGGTAGAGGGCCTCGTCGAGGTTGAGGAAACCGGTGTCGCGGGCGCGGGTGAGCAGGTGCTCGAGCTCGTCGCGGACGGCGCGGTTGTGGGCGAGGAAATCGAGGGGCCAGGCGATGACGTCGTTGACCAGCGCCTCGCGGATAAAAATCTCGGTGGCGTGGGCGGGGTTGATGCGACCGTAGGAGACGGCGCGGTTTTCGAGTTCAAGGCCGTAGAGGCGGGTGCGTTGCTTCACCATCACACGACCGGAATCGACGTTCCAGAAGGGCTCGCTGTGGGAGATTTTGAGCAGGTGTTGGCCGAGATCGAGGGCCCAGGCGGGGTCGAGGCGCGCGGCGGTGCGGGCGTAGAGGCGCGAGGTCTCCATGATCTCGGCGGCCATGATCCAACGGGGGGCTTTGGAGGCGGGCGGTTTGGCGGAGCCCTGGCGCTTGTCGTCGGGCTTTTTCTTTTGGTCGCGGACGTGGAGGGCGGAGCCGGGGAAGAGGGCGATGCGGCGGTCGTGGCTGGCTTTGAAGTCGGCGTTTTCTTCGTCGCGGGCGGCGATGTTGCCGAGGAGGCCGGAGAGGATGCTCCGGTGGATGGCGCGGTAGGCGGGCGTGCCGGAGGCGAGTTTGTCGGTCGTCTGGTCGGCGGGCGCGATGCCGTCGAAAACCGAGCTCATCTGGAAATCGCGGCGCGACTCGAGCACATCGAGCAACTGGGCGTAGATATCGCGCCACTCGCGGATGCGGGTGTAGCTGAGGAAGTGGTCGCGGCAGAAGCGGCGCAGGCGAGCCTGGGAGAGGCGTTCGAGCTCGTCGTGGAAGGTTTCCCAGATCGCGAGCAGGGTGAGGAAATCGGAGTCGGGGTGGACGAAGCGGCGGTGGGCGGCGTCGGCTTTTTCGCGGGCGTCCATGGGGCGGTCGCGCGGGTCCTGGATGGAGAGGCCGGCGGCGATGACGAGCACCTCGTGGAGGGCCTTTTCGTCGCGCGCCTGGAGGATCATGCGCCCGACGGTGGGATCGACGGGCAGGCGGGCGAGTTCGCGGCCGAGGGGGGTGAGCGGTCGCGTGGCGGCGGTCTCGGACGCGCCGGCGTCGGAAGCGAGGGCGCCGAGTTCTTCCAGCAGTCCATAGCCGGCGCGAATGGACTTCGTCGCGGGCATGTTGATGAAGGGGAAACGCTCGATGTCGCCGAGGCCGAAAGCCTTCATGCGCAGGATGACGTCGGCGAGGTTGGCGCGCTGGATCTCGGGCTGGGCGAAGCGCGGGCGCTCGTTGTAGTCTTCTTCCGAATACAGGCGGATGCATACGCCCTCGGCGACGCGGCCGGCCCGGCCCTTTCGCTGGTCGCAGCTCGACTGGGCGACCTCCTCGATGGGCAGGCGACGGGTGCGGGCGGCGGGCACGTAGCGGCTGACACGGGCGAGGCCGGTATCGACGACGAAGCGGATCCCGGGGAGGGTGAGCGAGGTCTCGGCGATGTTGGTGGCGACGATGATCTTGCGACGCTGCGAGGTGGAGAAAATGCGTTGCTGCTCGGCTTGGGAGAGGCGGCCGAAAAGCGGGATGACCTCGGTCTGGCGATGGCGGCCTTCGAGGATCTCGCAGGTATCGCGGATGTCGCGCTCGGCGGGCATGAAGACGAGGATGTCGCCGCCGGCGGACGCGTCGCCCCGGTCGCCGGCGAGGATGCGCTCGACGGCCTCGACGGCGCCGTCCACGTAGTGGAGGGCCTCGGGGCGGGAGGCGGGCTCGTCGGTCTCGGCGGCGTCGCTGCCGAGCGAATCGAGCGGGGCATAGATGACCTCGACGGGAAAAGTGCGGCCGGATACCTGGACGATGGGGGCGTCGTCAAAGGCTTTGGAAAACGCCTCTGTGTCGATCGTGGCGGAGGTGATGACGATGCGCAGCTCGGGGCGGGTGAAGCGGAGGTTGCGCAGGTGGCCGAGGAGAAAGTCGATGTTGAGCGAGCGCTCGTGGGCCTCGTCGAGGATGATGGTATCGTAGGCGCGGAGGAGCGGGTCGGACTGGACCTCGGCGAGCAACATGCCGTCAGTCATGAACTTGACCACGGTGTCACGGCCGGTGCGGTCGTCGAAGCGGATCTTGCAACCGACCTCGCGGCCCCATTGCACATTCAGCTCCTCGGCGACGCGGCGGGAGACGGAGAGGGCGGCGACGCGGCGGGGCTGGGTGCAGGCGATCTGGCCGCGGGTGCCCCCGCCGGCGGCGAGGCACATTTTGGGGATCTGGGTGGTCTTGCCTGAGCCGGTCTCGCCCGCGAGGATTAGGACTTGGTGTTTGCCGAGGAGCTCGATGATTTCGGGGGCGCGGACGCTGATGGGGAGATCGGCGGGGAACTCTATACGGAAGCATACGGGCTCGCGTTCGCGCCGATTTCGACTGACGGCGGTCGAGGCGCGGGAGAGCGGATCGAGGGCGGGGGCCGGCGGGTGGGAGGGGAGAGAGGAATCGGCCATCGGGGGCGGTCGGTCGTCGGGCTAGGAGAAAATGAGGCGCACGGAGCGCGGATAAAGGGAGAACTGCAAGGCAGCGGAAGGCGGGATGCAATGGCATGAAATCAGTTCATGCTGGGGTAGTTGCGAGGGCGTGGCGTGAATCGTGCTAATGACAGGGTACTCCCAACGCGCTCGTCATCCATGCCGTCCTCCATCCTCGATAGTCGCAAATTGCTCGCCTTCGCCACTTTGGCTAGGCTGGGAAGTTTTACTTTGGCGGCCCGGGAAATGCATTTAACACAGTCGGCGGTGAGTCACGCGATCAAGGCTTTGGAGCGTGATTTGGGCTGTCGGCTTTTTGATCGCATGGGGCGCACGGTGACGATCACGCCGGCGGGCAAGCAGCTTTTGCAGCATGCGGATGTGATTTTGGCGGAGATGCAGACCGCGCGGGCGGATATGGCGGCGTTTGTGGGGTGAGGGCCACCGAGGTTCACGCCGGGGCTGGCGTGAGGCAGGCTGAAATCGGCCTCGCGGAGGTCGGGGCGCGTGGGCACGCAACGCGGGTCGCCGACGAGGTCGTTGAGGGTCGGTTGGAGGTGATGATCGAGGTGCCTGCCATCTGCACCCGCGCCGGAGCTTATCTGAGTTGGCTGCAAGGCCCCCAATGACCGCCGCTTGCCAAGCGGCGGTTCGCGAGCCGTGCGGGTATGCGTAAGCGTCCGGTTGGCGACCACCTAGGCGAACGAGCGCGGGCGGTGTAGAGTGGCGGGATGGAAAAACTGACGACCGAACTAATCCTCGATGAGAGTAGGCGTGACCGACGCGGGAGACGCATGACTGCGGCGAAGCGGC
>JBBRHC010000246.1:0-5875 GCA_038223295.1 Opitutales bacterium | reverse complement strand
CAGGATGGCGTCGCCGTAGCGCATCGTCACGCCGGGCCGGGAGAGCGGCGCCACGCCGACGGACTCCATGGCCTCGCAAAGCGCGAAAAACTCGTCCCAGGTGCGCGGAACATCCCAGCCGTGGCGGCGAAAAAGCGCCTTGTCGTAGAAAAGGGTCCAGACCGCGTGGGCGAAGGGCAGGCCATAGATCGGCTCGGGCGCGGTGGCGGAGACGTTTTCGGTGTCCGCCGGGGTGGGGCCGCCGAGCGACCAGCGACCTAGCACGCCGGCGCGGAAGGTATCGCGCCAGCGCGCGTCGCCTTCCCAGTTGGGGCCATCGAGCGCGGCGGCGAGATCGATGATGCGGCCGGCCTCGATGAGGCGCGGGTAGAGCAGCACGGCATCGGTCGCGTCGGGCCATTCGCCGGCCATCACGCGGGTGCGCACCTGGTCGTTGATGCGCGGGTCGCCGTAGAGCCGGATGGTGACGCCGGGGCGGAGTTTTTCGAATTCGCGGGCGGTTTCCTCGAAAAACTCCGCGCCGTAGCCAGCGATCAAAACCGGGATGTCGAGCGTCACGGCGGGCGATGCGAACGCCGGAGCCGGCCCGGGCTTCGCGCGCAGGCCGAAGGCCGGCAGGAGCAGGCAAAGGGCGAGAATAAAGCGGGGCAAAAGCATGGCGGCGACAGCGGGGGCGGCGGCGAAGGTGTTGGCCGCGCGCGCGGGTGCGGCAAGGGTGTAACGGACGCGAGGCGCTTTCGCCGTCCCCAGGGTCGCGCGGCGGGCACGCCCGCCGCGCCCGCCATCCCCGGGCGAGACGCCCATGGCACTTTCGGACGGCGACCCAATTCCCGGGCGCTTGCGTTGGCGGGGGGTGGCCTTTTGGGTGGCGACCTATGTTCCAGGTCACGTTTTCCGTGCAGGCGTTGGGCGAACTCAAGAAGCTCGACCCGCTGGCCCAGCTCTCGGCCGTCGAGCCGGTCGGCAACCTCCGCCAAGACGACCTCGCCCATCCCCGCGAGCCGCTGGGCCGGTTCGTGCGCGCGGGGAAAACCCTGTTTCGGCTCCGCGCGGGCGAGCTGCGTTACTACTTCGAAACCCAAGGCGAGGAGATGCTACACGTGCTCTACATCCTTCACCACCACTCGCTGGAGGATTTTCTGCTGCGCAACCGGCTACCTGTTTCCGAAGGTCAACTGATCGAGCAACACTCCAAGTTTTGGAAATACCTCGAGACCTTGACCAAATAAACCCGCCTTCGCGCCGCCGCTTTTTTTCCCGCCGCCGGAGCCTAATCGTTCGTTTTTCCCAATCCCGTTACCGCCATGCCATCACCCTCCCGCCCTCCCTTGCTCGATGACGATTACGAGCCTCCGCTCGATGCCACCGAGGCGAGCCGGATCTACTTTCTGCCGAACCTGATGACGGCGGGAAATCTGTTTTGCGGCTTCGTCGCGGTCATCATGTGCATCCAGGCGAACTACGCGATGCGCGGCTCCTCCTCCATCACCCCGGAGGCTTCCGCGTTGTTCACCCGAGCGGTGTGGTTGATTTTCGCCGCGATGGCCTTCGACGCGCTCGACGGACGCCTGGCGCGCATGGGAGGCAAGGAGTCCTTTTTCGGGGCGGAGTTCGACTCGCTGGCCGACATCGTATCCTTCGGCCTGGCCCCGGCACTGATGGTGTTTTTCCTCATCTTGTCGCCGACCCAGGGCTACCCGCATTTTCGCGAAATCGGGTGGCTGCTCGGCTTCATTTACCTGCTCTGCGCCGCCATCCGCCTCGCCCGGTTTAACGTCATCACCCACCCCTTGCTGCAAAAGCCCGGCGTGCGCTCGAACAAGGATTTCGTGGGCCTGCCCGTGCCCGCCGCCGCCGGCACCGTTGCGGCCTTGGTGTTGTTTCTCCTCAACCTCGCCGCGCACGAGCGCGAACTCCAGCGCTGGGCCCTGGCGCTGCCCGTGTTGATGCTGCTGATCGCGTTTCTCATGGTCAGCACGGTGCGCTACCCCAGCGGCAAACAGATCGATTTTCAGACCAAGACAAAACTCACCACGCTCATCCTCTACGTCGTGGCCGGCGCGGCCATGGTCGTCTACAAGGAGTTCGGCATGCTGGTGTGCTGCCTCGGCTACATTTTCTATGGCTTGGTGCGGCATCTACGCCGTAAACCGGGCCAAAGACCCGTCGTGGAAGCCCCGGATTCGAACCCACCCCTTTAACCTGAAAATTTATCGCGGTGAGCGACTCCGTGAACAACCCCGCGAACAAGGGCGAGTAACTCGTCGCCTGCGCACAACCGGGCGCTTGCCGGGCGGGTACGGTCGCTTGTTCGCAGCGCCTGACGCCCCGTGACGAGAGGTGGGCGAGCCGCTTGTTGGAGTTGTTCACCCCCTCTAAGAAGAAGACTGATTTAATTAAAGAGGTTAGGAATACATCCTAGCTTGCGCACAAGTTCTCCGACCTGCCCGACCTGCCGCCGCTTTTAACTTCCCCCGCGCGCGCTCTGCCCTTTCTTTCCCACGCTAAACCAATACGTCCCCGTCCCGGCACGCCCCCGCACCACCCTCCTTTTGCTCCCGCCCCTCCCATGAAATTCAAGATCAACCGCGATCACTTCAGCAACGGCCTCGCCCAGGTGCTCAACGTCGTCGGATCCAAAGCCACGATGCCCATCCTGAGCAACGTTCTCATCGAGGCGGAGAAAGACGGCATCACCCTCACCACGACCAATCTCGACCTCGGCATACGCGCCAAGATCAAGGCCGAGGTCAAAGAGACCGGCGCCGTGACGCTGCCCGTCAAACGCCTCGCCGGCATCGTGCGCGAGCTGCCCCAGCTCGACGTCTCGTTCGACGCCTCGCCGAATCACCAGGTGAAACTCGCCTCGGGCGGCTCGAATTTCCGCATCATGGGCATCGGCAAGGATGAGTTTCCCCCGCTGCCGGATTTCGGCGACGACAAGACGTTCACCCTCGAACAGGCGGAACTCGTGGGCATGCTAAAAAGTGTCGCCTACGCGCAATCCTCGGACGAGACGCGCTACATCCTGAACGGCGTCTACTTCAACTTCCGCGACGGCAAACTCTCGTTGGTCGCCACCGATGGCCGTCGCCTCGCGCTGGTGAGTAAAGAGCTCGAAGTGCCCGCCGAAAAAGCCGGTGCGATCATCCTCCCGGCCAAGACGGTGAGCGAACTCCTGCGCATGCTGGACAAGGGCGAGAGCCTGAAAATCTCGTTCAACGAGCGCCGTGCCGCCTTCCAGATCAACGCGGACAAACCCGATACCGGTCTCATCGACTCGATTTACCTCTACAGCAAAGTGGTCGAGGGGAATTACCCGAATTACCAGCAGGTGATCCCCAAGGAAACCCACCAACGCATCAAGCTGGAGCGCGAGCATCTGGTGGAGTGCGTCCACCGCGCCGCGCTGGTGTGCTCGGACAAGAGCAACTCGGTGAAGCTGAAGCTTTCCAGCAATCACCTCGAGATAAGCGCCAGCAGCTCTGATTTCGGCGAGGCGAACGAGACCATGGCGATCGCCTACAGCGGCCCGGATTTGCAGGTGGCGTTTAATCCCCAGTTCATCATCGACCCGCTGCGCGCGTTGACGAAGGACGATGTGTATTTCGAGCTGAAGGACGAAGTGAGCCCCGGTGTGCTCAAGACCGACGCGAACTTCGTGTGCGTGGTGATGCCGGTGCGGATCAACTGATCGGGACTCCGATTTAGGGCGGGACGCCGCACCCCGCCGCTACCACTCGGTACACCGGGCAAATTCACGGCGGGGTGCGGCGACCCCGCCCTACACTCGACAAAGCCGCTCTACGAGGTCGGATCGAGCACCACCTTTATGCAGCCGTCGCGTTTATCGGCGAAGGTGGCATAGGCATCGGGGGCCTGGCTGAGCGGGATGCGATGGGTGATGACGAAGGACGGGTCGATGCGCCCTTCCTCGATCAAATCCAGCAGCGGGCGCAGATAGGTTGGCATGTGGGTCTGGCCCATGCGGAGGGTCACGCCTTTGCCGAAGACGGCGCCGAAGGGCACCTTGTCGATGAAGCCGGAGTAGACGCCGGGAATGGAGAGCGTGCCGCCTTTGCGCACGGCGCGCATGGCCTGGCGCAGGACGTAGGGGCGATCCTGCTCCAGGCGGAGGGTCTGCTTCACGGTGTCGTAGATGGAGCCGTGGGCCTCCATGCCGACGGCGTCGATGGCGGCGTCGGGGCCTCGACCGCCGGTGAGGACCTTGAGCCGCTCCAGCACATCATCGTCCTCCGAGGAAAGGGTGATGGCGCCGGCGGCCTCTGCCATGCGCAGCCGCTCGGGCTCGCGGTCGATGGCGTAGACCATGGAGGCGCCGAGCAGGAAGGCGCTGCGGATGGCGAATTGGCCCACGGGCCCGCAGCCCCAGACGGCGACGGTGTCGCGGCCCGGGACGATGTTGCAATTCTCGGCGGCCATATAGCCGGTGGGAAAAATGTCGGAGAGAAAGAGCACCTGCTCGTCGGGCAGATCGCTCTCGATCTTTATCGGGCCGACGTCGGCGAAGGGCACGCGCACGTACTCGGCCTGGCCGCCGGCGTAGCCGCCCATCATGTGGGAGTAGCCGAAGAGCGCGGCTCCGGCGTAGCCATAGAGCTGCTCGACGATTTCGGCGTTGGGGTTGGTGTTATCGCAGCAGGACCACTGCTCGCGGAGGCAGTGGGAACAGCCGCCGCAGGAGATGGTGAACGGAACGACGATGCGGTCGCCGACCCGGAGTTTTTTCACCTCACGGCCGATCTCGACCACCTCGCCCATGAACTCGTGGCCGAGGATGTCGCCCTTTTCCATGGTCGGCACGTAGCCGTCGTAGAGGTGCAGATCGGAGCCGCAGATGGCGGTGGAGGTGACCTTGACGATGCAGTCGCGGGGATTGAGCAACGCGGGGTCGGCCACGCGCTGCACCTCCATCTTGCGTTTACCCATCCAGCAGACGGCTCTCATCGGCGGGGCACCTTTTGGGTCTGGGGAAGGCCGACGGGCTGGCCATCGGTGGAGGGGATCTCGCCCGCCTCGAAGAGCGCCTTGAAGCGGCGGAGGGCCTCCTTGACCTGCCGGCCGGGCTCCTCGGGGGAGATTTTGGCGAGCCGGCCGATGAGTTTGCCGCCCGGCGGATCGTACTCGAAGGAGACGGTCACCTCGGTGCCTTCGTCGCCGGGGGCGGGCTCGAAACGTATGCTGCCCGCGTGGGCCACCTCGGCATCGTCGGCGGAGCGCCAGGCAATAAGGCTGTCGGATTCGTCGTTGATGATAAACGCGGTCCACTCGTAGCGGTGATCACTGAAAGGAGCGCTGGCCGACCAGCGCGACTCGACCTCGGAGACGCAGCGGATCTCGACCGGATGTTTAATGATTTTTGGCAGGTTCTCGAGGTTGCGCCAGAAGGCGTAGAGTTCGCGGGCGGGGCGGCGGATGGTCACGGCGCGCACGATCTTGATACCGGAGTTGCCGGCCACGGTAATTTTCGATGCGGCGACGGCCTTGGTGCGGCGAGGGGGGAGAGAGGCGGGTTGGGTGGGAGCGAAGGGGGTTTGGGTGAGCATGCTCGCAGGATAAACCGGGCCAACGCGCCGGGCTATCGGGGAGCGGCCCGCGAAACGCGCGGGGGGTGGGCCGGTGAGGACTTCGCCAGATCGCTTCGCACCGCGGGGAGCAGACATGGGACGGATTGATTTCAGTCCTGAGTTCAGTCCTTTACAGGAGCGCCATCTTTTAACCCGAAATCCGGAGTAGGAGCCGATGAGATGGCGCAAGAAGTTGGATCAGATGGTCGTTCGTGAATCCCGAGGTGCACTGAATAGTGCATTGAGCGGGTGAACAAACGAGCAGATGACCAGCAGATTGCGCCAGA
>JBBRHC010000245.1:0-5943 GCA_038223295.1 Opitutales bacterium | reverse complement strand
ACCAGACTCGACAAGGTGACCGCCAGCGCGAGCGTGATGCCAAACTCGAAAAACAGCCGCCCGGTGCTGCCCTTCTGGAAGGCGACGGGCACGAACACCGCGATCAAGACCAGCGTGGTGGCGATCACGGCGAAGGCCATTTGCCGCGCGCCAAAAATCGAGGCGCGGATCGGGTCCTCGCCGCCCTCGATGCGGCGGTATATGTTCTCCAGCATCACGATGGCGTCGTCCACCACCAGCCCCACCGAGAGCACGAGCGCGAGCAAGGTAAGCAGATTCAGGCTGAAGCCGAACCACGACATGGCGGCAAACGCGCCGATGAGCGACACCGGGATGGCGAAGAGCGGCACCAGCGTGGCGCGCCAGTCGCGCAGGAAGACAAAGATGGTCAACACCACCAGGATGCCCGCCTCGATCAAGGTGCGGTAGACCTCGTGGACCGAGCGCTCGACGAAGATGCTGGTGTCATAGGCGATGTCCACGCTCACGTCGTTGGGGAGATTGCGCTTGATCTCGGGGATCATGGCTTTCACCGCCCCCGCGACGTCGAGCAGGTTGGCCTGGGATTGGCGCAGCACCCGCACGCCGACGGTGTTGCGCCCGCTGAAACGGCTGTCGCCGCGGTAGTCGTCGGAGCCGAGCTCCACGCGGCCCACGTCGCGAAATTTCACCTGGTAGCCGTCGCGCGTGGCGAGCACCAGGTTCTCGAAATCGGAGACCTCGTTGAGCCGTCCGGCGAGCCGCACCGGGAACTCGCGCGTGCGGGATTCTATGCGGCCGCTGGGCACATCCACGTTTTGCGCCCGCAGGGCGTTCTCGACGTCGCCCACCGCGAGGCCTTGCGCGGCGAGCCGCTCGGCGTCCACCCACAGGCGCATGGCGTAGCGCGGACCGCGCAGCTCCACCTGCGACACGCCGGGGATGGTCTGGAGGCGCTGCACCGCGATGCGATCCGCCAGCTCGCCCAGCTCCAGACGCGAGTAGCGGGGCGAGTTGAAGGACAGCACGATCACGGGTTCGTCGTCCGCATCGGCCTTGGAAACCTCGGGCGGATCGACCTCGTCGGGCAGCCGCCCCAGGGCGCGCCCCACCCGGTCGCGCACGTCGTTGGCCGCCGCATCGACGTCGCGGTCGAGGCCAAATTCCAGCGTGATGCGCGAACGCTCCTCGGAGGAGTCGGAGCGCATCAGGCGTACGCCGTCGATGGCGCTGAGTTGCTCCTCCAAGGGGTCGGTGATCTGGGTCTCGACCACCTCGGCGGCGGCGCCCCGGTAGTTGGTGCTCACCGACACGATGGGCGAATCGATGTCGGGGTATTCGCGGACGGGCAGGGACTTGAAGGAAAGCAGTCCCACCGTCACGATCACCAACGAGAGCACGATGCAGATGACTGGCCGGCGAATCGAGAGGTCGGAGAGGATCATGAACGCCCTCCCCCGATGGCCTGCATCTCGACGAAACGATCCACCGGGGCGAGCGGCGCGCCGGGGAACAACACCAACGCGCCCGCGCCCGAGGAGATGATGCGCGTGCCCGGCTCGAGCACGTCGGGCGCCACCGGGCGGACCTCGACCTGCCCGCCGACGCGCAGCCCGGTCTCGACCGCGACGTAGCGCGCGACCGGCTGCCCGGCCTTATCTTCGACCGCGATGACCTGCACGCCGCTCTGGCCGGATAACAAGGCCGCCTCCGGCACGACCAGCACCTGCGCGCGGGTCGAGAGCAGGATCTTCACCGAGGCGAACATACCCGGCCTCAGCTCCGGCGGCGGGTTGCGCAGGATGGCCTTCACCTCGCTGGCGCGCACCGCCGGGTCGATGCTCGCGCTCACGAAAAACACCTCGCCCTGCGTCTCCACCGGCCGCGCATCGGCCCCGACCCGCACTTGGGTGGTGACGCGCGTGCCGATTTTCACCTCGGCGATGCTTCGCTCGGGCACGCGGAAACTCAGCTTCAGCGCCGAGAGATCATCGAGCGTGGTCAACACCGAGCTCGTCGTGGCGGCGTCGCCGACCGAGAGCCGCCGCGCGCCCAGCACCCCGGCGAAGGGCGCGATCAGGCGGGTGCGGGCGAGGCGCACGCGCAGCAGCTCGAGCGCGGCGATCAAGGCTTTTTCCTCGCTGCGCACGCGGTCGATCTCGGCCTGGGCGAGCGTGCCGTCGGAGCCCAGGGCGTCGGCGCGTTCACGGTTGATGCGCGCCAGATCGCCGCGCGCCTCGGCCTCGGCGACCTGCGCGAGGATCTCGGCGTCGTCCAGCCGGGCGAGCAAAGCGCCTTTCTCCACCCGTTGGCCTTCCGTAAAGGCGATCTCGCGCACCAGCCCGGACAGCTCGGGCTGGAGGGTGATGGATTCGTTCGCCTCCAGGGTGCCCGTGACGTTGAGCGTCTCGAGCAGATCGGAACGCGCGATCTTGATCACCTCCACGCGCTGCGGGGTGCGAGCGGAAGCAGCGGTCGGCGCCGCCTGGCGGGGTTTGCAAGCCACGAGACCGAGCCCGAGGGGCAAAGTCAGGGCCAGGGAGAGGAGCAGGGGCGGAGCCAACTTCATCCGCCCACTGGGGAATGTCTGCCGCCGCTTCGCAAGTCCCCGACCCGAAAAATCCACTGGAGTCACTCGGCGGCAGCGGAAAAAACGTCGATGCCAACTCGCTACGACGCGCGCCGGCCCGGCTCGGTTACACGACTGTCTACCCGATATGTCTAAAGTAGGCGGCGGCGTCCATCAGGCCCGATGCGGCGGTCTCCGGCGCGGCGAGTTTTACCTTGAGCATCCAACCGCCCTCGTAGGGCGCGTGGTTGAGGGTCTCGGGCTTGGCGTCGAGCGCCGCGTTGCCCTCGATCACGGTGAAGGCGGCGGGCGCATAGAGATCCGAGGCGGCCTTCACTGATTCGACGACCCCGAAGGTCGCGCCGGCGCCCAGCACCGCGCCGACTTTGGGGAGTTGGACAAAAGTGATGTCACCGAGACTGGCCTGGGCGTAATCGGTGATGCCGACGAGGGCGGTGCCGTCGGAGGCGACTTGCAGCCACTCGTGGGATTTGGCGTAGAGGAGATCGGCGGGAATGTGGCTCATGGGAGGAGGGAGGACGAAAGGCGGAGAAAACCGGGCGGGAATGAAGCGGATGACGCGTAACTCAGCCCTGGCGCAGGGCTACGAAAGGCGGCTTGGTCGGTTGGAGGGCGATGGCGGTGCCGCGGATATCGACCGCGAGCGGACCGGCGGCGCAGGGCGTGGCGACGAGCGCGGAGCCGATGGCCTCGTTGAGTAGCGGCGACAGCGTGCCGGAGAGCACGCGGCCGACGATCCCGCCATCCGGGCCGGTCACCGGCGTATCCGCGCGTACGATACGGCGGTCGCCGGTGCGGAAGAAAACGACCTTGCGCGGCGCGCCGTCGGTCTTTTCGCGGAGCAGGGCGGCGTGGCCGACGCACGGATGGGTTTTGCCCAGCTTCACCGTCCAGCCGAGCCCGGCGGTCAGCGGCGAGATGTCGGGCGAGAGTTCGTGGCCATAGAGCGGGTAACCCGCCTCCAGCCGCAGGCTGTCGCGCGCGCCCAGCCCGGCGAGTTCGAGCCCGTGCGGCTGACCGGCGGCGAGCAGGGCCTCGGCCAGGGCGACCGCATCACCCGCCGCGTGGTAGAGCTCGAAGCCATCCTCGCCGGTGTAGCCGGTGCGGCTGATCAGGCAGTGGACGCCCGCCACCGTGCCCTCGCAAAAATGGTAATACCCCAGCGCGCCCAGCTTGGCCCCGGTGAGCGCCTGCACGATGGCCGCGCTGCGCGGCCCTTGGATGGCGAGCAACGCATAGTCCGCGCTCCGATCCGTGATGGTGACGTCAAAACCCGCCGCCTGCCGCGCGATCCAGGCGAGGTCGCCGGCGATGTTGCCCGCGTTGATGCACAGGAAATATTCCTGCGGCGCGCGCATGTAGACCAGGAGATCGTCCACCGTGCCGCCGGCCTCGTCGCACATCGGGGAGTAAAGCACGCGCCCGGGGTGCAGCTTGGCGACCTCGTTGGTCACGAGGTGTTCGAGAAACTCCAGCGCCTGTGGCCCGCGCACGTCCACCTCGCCCATGTGGCTGACGTCAAAGAGGCCCGCCGCGCGCCGCACCACCTTGTGCTCCTCCAGGATGGAGCGGTATTGCACGGGCATTTCCCAGCCGGCGAAGTCCACCAACCGGGCGCCGTGGGCGGCGTGAAAATCGCGAAGCGGAGTGCGTTGCAGCGTGCTCATGAAGGTGAGGGCTAAAGGCGAAGCAGCAGCCCGCGCGGGCAACAAAAAAGGCATCCCGAAGGATGCCCGCCGTAAAATTATATACGCGCCACGAAACCCGACCCGGGCCCACCCGAGCCCGCTCAATCCGAAGCGCCGCGAAGCGAAGCGGTGCCGCAGCGGCCGAGCGGGAATCCTTTAGCGTCTGGGCTGGTAGGTGGCCAGGATCTGAGCGACCAGAAACTTATGGTCGGCGGCGGTTAGTTCGCCCTTGGCGAGCAGATCGTCGGCGCGCACGACCTGCGCGCTCATTTCGGAAAAGCGGTCGGCCGAGGCAAAGTCGCCGAGGGCGGGCTTCATCTCAAGGTCGAGTTCGCTGGGGATCAGATCGGTCGCGGCGCCGAAATCGTAGTCGATGCCCCAACGCAGAAAGCGTTCATCATAAACGGTCGAGGAAGGCAGGAGGAGCGCGGCTTGACTGACGAAACCGTTTTTTTGCACGTCCACGCGGAAGACCTCGTCGCGGGGCAGCTCGACCTTGAAAGGCGTCTTGCCCACCTCGTAACCGTTGATCTTGGTCACCGCGCCGGCCGGGGTGGAGCGAACGACGACCATCTGCTTACTCCCCTTGGTGAACACCGCGCATCCGGTGCTGGAAAAAGCGGCCAAACCGCAGAGCAAGGAAGCGAGCAACGAAGAGATTTTCATAGGGGAATACGAGAGGGTATGCCGCACTGTTTTTGCCGGAGACGTATCGGTCAAGGGCAATGACGCCGGGTTAAAGATGGTTTTGGGATTGGCCCACCTTCGCCCGGACGCCATTCGCACGGAGATGCTGCCGCTGCTCATCGCTATTTTCCTGACCTGCGGGATCTCTTTCGCGTGCTCGCTCTGCGAGGCGATGATCCTGAGCACCACGGTCGGCGACATCGAGGGCCTCAAGGCAGCCCGCCCCAAAATCGGCGCGGCGGTAGAGCGGCTTAAACTCCGCCTCGACGAAACCTCGTCGGCCATCCTCACGCTCAACACCATCGCCAACACCCTGGGCTCGGTCGTCGTCGGCGGCCTCGCCACCCGGCTCTACGGCAACGCGGCGCTGGGCATCGTCTCGGCCGGCATGACCGTCGGCATCCTGATCTTCGCCGAGGTCATCCCCAAGAACCTGGGCGTGACCCACCGGCGCAAGATCCTGCCGGCTCTGGCGCTGCCTTTGGCCCTCTTGGTCAAAGCCCTGCGCCCGATCACGTTTTTTTGCGGCATAATCGTGCGATTTTTCGTCGGCGCCGCCCCGGCCGATTCCCCCGCCGGCGAGGAGATACGCCTGCTCGCCGAACGCGGCGCGCGCCGCGGCACCCTCTCCCAAAGCGAATCCAGCATCATCACCAACGCCCTCCGCCTCGACGAGGTCCGCGTCAGCTCGATCATGACCCCGCGCAACGTCGT
Organism: Opitutales bacterium; assembly: GCA_038223295.1. Lineage (GTDB taxonomy): Bacteria > Verrucomicrobiota > Verrucomicrobiia > Opitutales > Opitutaceae > IMCC26134_A. The sequence continues at coordinate 285 of JBBRHC010000245.1, read as the reverse complement.
CACCGCCCTCCGCCAGAACACCACCATCGGCGAGGTCCTGCGCGACACGCCCAACATCTCCTTCGGGCGCATGCCTGTCTACGGCCGCCACCTCGACGACATCGTCGGCATCATCCGCCGCCGCGATCTGCTCAAAGCCAGCGCCAGCGACCACGACGCCGACCCCGTCTCCAAATACATGCAGGAAGCTCAGTTCGTGCCCGGCACCGTCACCGCCGCCGAGGCCCTGCGCCTCTTCCTCGAATACCACCAGCGCCTGCTCATCGTGGTCGACGAGTTCGGCTC
>JBBRHC010000244.1:0-5980 GCA_038223295.1 Opitutales bacterium | reverse complement strand
AATTTAATGGGCCGCAAAAATGCACAGAAATCGCAAAAACCAACCAACCGATCACAGCCGCCTTCTCTTTTTTTGCGCTTTTTGTGATTTTTTGCGGCTAAAACTCCGATTCGTCCCCTTCGGATACACGTTGTCGAATCTCGCCCGCCACCTCGCCGCCCCATGAGCCAAACCGTGCCCGCCCTCTTCGACGCCGAGCCTGCGCCCGACGCGCCCGCCTCCCCCTTCGCATCGGCCGCCTTAGGCGCCTCGCCCGCCTCCGCCATCGCCGCCCCGGCCTCGACCCCGCCCGCGCCCTCTCGCGAGTCCCGCGAATCCACCGAGATCAACCAACTCCAGGAAGACGAACGCCAACGCGCCCTCCGCGCCCTGCTCCGCCACCCACTGCTCCTGGCCGAGGATCCGGAGCATCGCGAGGCCTTCGCCTGTGTGCGCCGTCAGGCGGACCACCTTCGCGCCTGGCTCTCCCGCTACCCCGGCTGGTCCCTCGACCTCACGCCCGAGTGCGCCCGCCTTTTCAAAACCCCCGCCACCCACCGCGACGCCACCCGCCCCGCGCGCAATCCCCACGACGACGAGCCGCTCTCCCGCCGCCGCTACGTCCTGCTTTGCCTCGCCCTCGCCGCCCTCGTCCGCGCCGAGCGCCAGATCTCCCTCGGCGAGCTGGCGCGCGCCATCCTCGGTGCCTGGGCCGACGACCCGACCTTCGCCGCCGAGGGCCTCGTTTTCGACCTCGACCAGATCGACTGCCGCCGCGACCTCGTGGCCGTCCTCCGCGTCCTGCTCGGCTACCGCGCCCTCGTCCACGTGGACGGCGACGGGGAACGCTTCGTGCAAAAACGCGACGTCGATGCGCTCTACGACGTGCGCCACCACGTCGTGTTTCGCCTGCTGGCCAGCCGCCGTCCGCCCGCCTCCATCGTCGAGCCCGATTTCGACGCGCGCCTCGCCGCCTTGATCGCCGAGCCCGCCCTCGCCGACGAGGTCCAGCGCGGCCTCCGCATCCGCGCCAGCCTCATCCGCCGCCTCCTCGACGACCCCGTGCTCTACCCCGCCGAAGATCTCACCCAGGAGGAGATCGACTACCTCGCCAAACAGCGCCCGCACCTCCTGCCCATCCTCGCCCTCGCCACCGGTCTCCAGCCCGAAGACCGCCGCGACGGCCTCGCCCTCGCCGATCCCACCGGCGACTGCACCGACCTCGGGCTCCCCGAAACCGGCACCGAGGGCCACGCCACCTTGCTCGTCGCCGAGTATCTCGGCCGCCGCCGCCTCGAAAGCCCCGGCGCCTTGCTGCCCGTCCGTTTGGTCGAGGAATTTCTCGCCGAGGAGACCGCGAGACACGTCCGTTTCTGGTCAAAGGAGTTCACCGCCGCCGGCGCCCACCGCGCCCTCGTCCGCATCGTCCTGCCGCGCCTCTCCAGCCTCGGCCTCGTGCGCCTCCTCCCCGACGACACCCTCGTCGTCATGCCCGCCATCCACCGCTACCGCCACGAACTCCACACCCGCCCCCCAAAGACCCCCGCCCCCTCCAACTCCCAACTCCCAACTCCTAGCTCCTAACTTCTCGCTCCTGACTCCCAACTCCTAACTTCTCGCTCCTCGCCTTCCGCCCGTCGCCCTTCGCCCTTCGCCCCGATCCCATGCTGCCCACGCCCACCTCTCTCCGTTTCCAGCCCCTGCGCAGCGGCCTGATCAACCTCTTCAAATACGAGAACCAGCAGTTCTGGTTCGAGCAGGGCCGCCTCCTCGTCCGCGGCAACAACGGCACCGGCAAATCCCGCGTCCTCGCCCTCCAGCTCCCCTTCCTCCTCGACGGCGAGATCAGTCCCGCCCGCGTCGAGCCCGACGGCGACCGCGCCCGCCACCTCGCCTGGCACCTCACCATGGACGAGCACGACCAGCGCACCGGTTACACCTGGATCGAGTTTGGCCGCCGCGACGAGGCCGGCCTCGAACACTACGTCACCCTCGGCTGCGGCATGAAAGCCGTGCGCGGCGCCGACAACCAGCCCACCCGCTGGTTCTTCGTCACCGAGCGCCGCGTGGACCGCGATTTCGATCTCGTCGCCGGCCCCCGCCCCCTCACCGCCGACCAGCTCGCCGAGCGCATCGGAGAAGCCTCCTTCCACAAAACCGCCCGCGACTACCGCCGCGCCATCGACGCCCGCCTCTTCTCCCTCGGCGAGCAACGCTACGCCAACCTCATCACCCTGCTCATCCGCCTGCGCGCCCCGCAACTCGCCAAAAAAATCGACGAGGGCAACCTCTACGCCGCCCTCTCCGATTCCCTGCCGCCCCTCGATTCCGACCTCGTCGAAAAAGTCGCCTCCGCCTTTCGCGACCTCGACGACCTGCGCCACCAGTTCGATTCGCTCACCCAGCTCGCCCGCTTCGTGGACGACTTTTGCGACGCCTATCGCCGCTACGCCCAAGTCGTCGTCGCCCGCCGCGCCGCCCACCTCCGCGCCGCCCACTCCGCCTACGAAAAATCCCAGCGCGCCCTCTCCGAGCTGAAACGCAAACTCGAGACCGCCCGCCTCGCCGCCGAGGCCGCCGCGCAAGACGCCGGCGCCGCCCGCGACCGCGCCACCGTCGCCGCCACCCACTTCGATCTCCTCCAAGCCTCCCCCGCCGCGCAAGACGCCCAGGCCCTCGACCTCGCCCAATCCGCCGCCCAGTCCGCCACCCGCCGCGCCGCCGATACCGCCGCCGCCGCCGACCTCGCCGACACCGCCCTCGCCACCGCCACCGACGAACTCGCCGCCTGCGAACACCAGATCGCCGAAGCCACCGCCCACCTCGCCGAGAAACTCGCCGACGCCACCCGCACCGCCCGCGCCGCCGGCTTCGCCACCGACCACGCCCGCCTCCTCCCGCCCTCCGCCGACGCCTGGCCCGAGCACCCCGCCGCCCTCGCCCCGCCCGCGCCCCTTCGCTCCACCCACGCCTCCGCCGCCACCGCCCACCTGCGCCGCCTCGATGCCCTCGACGCGCTCCGCAAAACCCTCGACGAGGCCCGCCAAAAACTCACCGACGCCCAGGCCGCCGAGACCCGCGCCTCCGAAGCCGTCTCCCGCCTCCGCGACACCGAGCAACAACACGACGCCGACGCCCGCCTCGCCCACACCGCCCTCGCCGAGGCCTACCAAGCCTGGACGCGCCAACTCCACCACCTCGCGCCCCTGCCCTGGGCCGACGTCGCGGCCGATTTTGACCTCTGGCTCGACACCGCCGCCGAGCCCAACCGCCGCCTCCCCGCCCTCCTCGAAGCCGCCACCCGCGCCGAGGCCGCCCACCAGGCCACCCACCGCGAACAACTCTCCGCCCGCCGCCGCGAACTCGCCTCCGCCCGCCAAATCCTGCTCGACGAGCAAACCCGCCTCCTCGCCGGCCCGCCGCCCCCGCCCGCGCCGCCCCCCACCCGCGATCCCGCCTCCCGCCAAACCCGCCCCGGCGCCCCGCTCTGGCAGGTCTGCGAATTCGCCCCGCACCTCGCCCCCGCCGAACGCGCCGGCCTCGAAGCCGCCCTCGAAGCCTCCGGCCTGCTCGACGCTTGGATCACCCCCGAGGGCCACCTGCTCCCCGAGCTCCCCGCCGACACCTTCCTGTCCGCCTCCCCCGCCGCCGCCGCACCCCAAACCTTCGCGCCCGACTCTTCCCCCGCCGCCGACCAACCCTCGCTCGCCGACTGGCTCGTCCCCGATCTGCCCACCAACGCCGGCGCTACCCACACGGCAACCACCACCGCCGACCCGTCCACCACGCTCTCCCCCACTACCATCCGCGCCGCGCTCACCCGCATCGCCGCCCACGCCTTCACCTCGCCACGCTCCTCTTCCCACTTCGCCAGCGCCACTCCCACGGCCACGTTCCCCCCCGCCGCCACCTCCGAATCGCTCACCGCCGAACACTGGGTCGCCCTCGACGGCCGCTGGCGCCTCGGCCCCCTCTCCGGTCGCGGTCAAAAAACCGCCGCGCGACACCTCGGCGCCACCAGCCGCGAGGCCACCCGCCTCGCCCGCCTCCGCATCCTCGCGGCCGACCTGCTCGCCCTCGACGCCCGCCACGCCGAGCTCGCCGCCGAATCCACCCTGCTCGACCAACGCGTCCTCGCCGCCACCGCCGAACGCGCCGCCGCACCCTCCGACGACCGCGTCGCCACCGCCCTCGGCTTGCGCAGCGCCGTGCGCACCCAGCTCGCCACCGCCCGCAGCGAGTTTGAAGCCGCCCTCACCCACACCCAGACCGCCCGCGCCGCCGTCGGCCTCGCCCAGACCACCCTGGAGCGCGACGCCCGCGCCCTCGGTTTTGCCGATCACCTCGACCGCCTCGCCCACCTCCGCGAAGCCTGGCGCGACCACACCCTGACGCTCGCCGACCTCTGGCCCGCCGCCCACCAACGCGCCTCCGTCCTCGCCCAGTCCGCCCACGCCCAGGCCCGCCGTTTACGCGCCGACGAGGCCCTCGCGCAAAGCACCGCCCAGGCCGAGACCGCCCGCGAAGACCAGCTCCGTGCCGACACCACCTACCAGACCCTGCGCGACCGCGTCGGCGACTCCATCGAGGAGTTCCAACGCCAACGCGAGGCCGCCCGCCAAAACCGCGACGACTCCGCCGCCGCCGCGTCCGCCGCCGCCCACACCGTGTCCGCCGCCACCACCCACCACGCCGCCCTCCACGCCGCCCTCGCCCCCGAGGAACGCGAACTCGCCCTCGCCGAGAGCGCCCGCGCCGAGGCCACCGCCCGCCTCCGCCTACCCCTGCACCACGGCCTCTTCACCGAGGCCCGGCCCGAGCTCGGCGACATCGAGCGCGACGACTGGTCGCCCACCCGCGCCATCGAGATCGCCCGCCGCCTCGAGCGCGACCTCCCCGACGCCATCGCTGCCATCGCCGACCCGGCCTGGACCCAGTTGCAAAACGAACTCCAGACCCGCCTCAACGATCTCCGCACCCGCGCCGGCCCCCTCGGTTGCCAGGCCCGCAGCGAGATCGTCGGCCCCGAACTTTCCCTCGTCATCTGCCTTTACCAGGGCGTCGAGCACAGCCCCGTTTCCCTCCGCGTCGCCGTGCTCGCCGAGCTCACCGAGCGCGAACGCCTCCTCAGCGAACAAGAGCGCGGCATCATCGAGAAACACCTCGTCTCCGAAGTCTCCGCCCGCCTCCAGCGCCTCATCGAGGACGCCTCCGACCGGAAGGATAAAATGAACGCCGAGATGTCCCGCTGCGCCACCACCCTCGGCGTCGCCCTCCGCCTCGTCTGGGAGCCCGTCACCAGCGACACCCTGCCCGCCGGCCTCCGCGCCGTCCTCCGCCTCCTCCTCGCCGATCACGGAGCCTGGACCGACCAGGAACGCGCCCAGGTCGGCTCCATCCTCCACCAACTCATCCGCGACGAGCGCCAGCGCGATCCCGCCGCCACCTGGCCCGAGCAGCTCGCCCGCGCCCTCGACTACCGCCGCTGGCACGCCTTCGGGGCCGAGCGCCGCCAAAACGAGCGCTGGGAGCGCCTCACCCGCGCCCGCTACGGCACCGGCTCGGGCGGCGAAAAAGCCCTCATGTTGACCATCCCGCAGATGGCCGCCGCCTCCTCTCACTACCTCTCCGCCGCCCGCCACGCGCCCCGCCTCATCCTGCTCGACGAGGCCTTCGCCGGCATGGACAAACCCACCCGCGCCCGCTGCATGGGCTTGCTCGATGCGAGCGCCTTCGACCTCGATCTGCTCATGACCAGCGAACGCGAATGGGGCGCGCACGCCACCGTTTCGGGCATCGCGATCTATCAACTCGTGGCCGACGCCGACGCCATCGCCGCCACCCGCTGGGTCTGGAACGGCCGCCAAAAGCTCCTCGCTCCCGTCCCCGACACCCCCCACAGCCCCGCCCCCCCCCCCGCCGGCCCCCCCCCACCCCCCCGCCCCCCACCCGGCCCCCCGCCCCCCCCCCCCCCCCCCCCCCCCCCCCCCCCCCCCCCGCC
>JBBRHC010000243.1:0-6032 GCA_038223295.1 Opitutales bacterium | reverse complement strand
CCCGTGCAGGGCGGGGTCGCCGCACCCCGCCGCTCGTCTACATCACCGCCTTAAAACCCGTAACCGGCTACCAGCGAGCATCATTTACCGATGCCCGAAGCCCGGAAGCCGATGAACCGTAGCGCGGCGAGATCGAGGATGTTGCGACCATCAAAGATGAAAGCCGGCTTGGGCATCGACGCGTAGATTTTGGCAAAGTCCAGGGTCTTGAACTCGTCCCACTCGGTGACGATGGCGATGGCGTGCGCACCGGCGCAGGCCTCGTACGCGTCGGCGGCCACGGAGAGGCGCTGCCGCGATGTCGGGCTGCTCGGCGCCGAACCGCCATGGCCGTTATACTCCGGCTCGGTGCCGGAACCACCGGCCTTCCGCGTCTCGGGCATGCCGAGCACGTCGGATAAAATCTCGTTCGCCGGCACCTTGGGGTCGTAGACCACGACGTGGGCCTGCTCGGCGAGCAAGTCGCGGCAGACATTGATCGCGGCCGTCTCGCGGGTGTCGTTCGTGTCCTTCTTGAAAGCAAAACCCAGCACGGCGATGCGTTTGCCCGCCACGGTGTTAAACAGGCTCGAGACGATTTTCTCGGCGAAGCGGCGCTTCTGCCAATCGTTCATCGTGACCACACTGCCCCAATAGGCGGCCACCTCCGGCAGGCCAAAGTGATCACAAAGGTAGGCCAAGTTGAGCACATCTTTCTGAAAACAGGAACCGCCAAAGCCGACGGAGGCCTTGAGGAACTTGGAGCCGATGCGTGAATCCTTGCCGATGGCGTTGGCCACCTCGTCGACGTCCGCCTCGGTGGCCTCGCAAAGGGCGGAGATCGCGTTGATCGAGCTGATGCGCTGCGCGAGAAAGGCATTGGCGACGAGTTTGGACAACTCGGACGACCACAAGTTGGTGGTCAGGATCCGCTCCCGAGGCACCCAGCGGGCATAGACCGAGACCAGCGTCTCGATCGCTTTTTGGCCTTCCGGCGTGCGCTCGCCACCGATCAACACGCGATCCGGATTGGTCAAATCCGCCACGGCGGTGCCCTCGGCGAGGAACTCGGGATTGGAAAGAACATGGCACTTTCCGGCCGTCGGCTGGGCCGCGAGGATCTGCTTGATCGTCTCGGCGGTGCGGACCGGGATGGTGGACTTTTCCACGATGATCTTGGGCGTGGTCGCCACCTCGGCGATGGTGCGCGCCACCGACTCGATATAGCGCAGGTCGGCCGCGCGACCCGCCCCGACGCCATAGGTTTTGGTCGGGGTGTTGACCGAGACGAAAATGATGTCGGCGGCGGCGATAGCGGCACGCACGTCTGTGGAAAAGAATAGGTTGCGACCGCGTGAGGCGCGCACCACCTCATCGAGCCCCGGCTCGTAGATTGGCAGCGTGTCGGAATTCCAGGCCGCGATGCGCTTCTCGTTAAGATCAACCACCGTCACCGTGATATCCGGTGCTTTATAGGCGATCATGGCCATCGTGGGACCGCCGACATAGCCGGCACCAATACAACAGATTTTTAGCATAATAATTAAAGTCGGAGATTTATCTGAGGCTAAACGAGACGTTCGACAGGTGGGCTCGGCCCGACCTCCTCTTCAATTCAAAATGAACTGCAAATCCTAGGTTTTGTTAAAATCGGGGATTCCGTGTCCGTAGGGTAAAGTTCTCTAATTAAAACCACTATAATACTATAGGTAAATCAACCCGATCCACCCCTGAACAACGCCGCGCCGCAACAAACCACGCCCCGCAGGTCCCGCTCCGCGTCCCCCTCTCCCCGTCTCCCTTCGCCCTCCCGGTCTCGCCTCCGCTGCCTTCGGTCGCCCCGGAAGGGCGCCCGCTTCAACGCCGACCGCGCGTGCCGCCTCGCGTGCCGCGCGTCAGGCGACCGGCCGGTTTGGGCCCCGCCGCCTCGGCTTCCGCCAGCGCCTTCTCATCGAACAACGCCGAGTAAACGTAAGGAAATCCCTCCAGCTTCTTCCGCTCGATGCTTGCTCCGATAAAACGCTCGATGGAACGCGCATCCCGCACATCCTCTTCCGTGACTAGAGTATACGCATCGCCCGTGCTCTGCGCCCGCCCCGTGCGGCCGATGCGATGCACGTAGTCTTCCGCGCTCTCCGGCACGTCGTAGTTCACCACGTGCGACACTCCCGCCACATCCAGCCCGCGCGCCGCGATATCCGTCGCCACCAGAACCTCGAAGGTGCCCGCCTTGAAGCCCTGCAAAGCCTCCACGCGCTCGCGTTGGCTGCGATCCGAGTGGATGACGCCCACCGAGTGCGACTCGCGCTCCAGACGATGCGCGATCCGATCCGCGCCCATCTTGGTGCGAGTGAAGATGATCACGCTTTTGAAATCCGTGCGCTTCAACAACTCCAGCAGCAGGTCGAACTTCTGCGTCGCCACCACCGGGTAAAACGCGTGCGACACCGTCGCCGCCGCCGACTGGCTGCGCCCGATCTTTATCTCCACCGGCTCCCGCAGCGCCCAGCTCGTCAACTGCGCCAGTTCCGGCGGCATCGTCGCGCTAAAAAACAGCGTCTGACGCGCCTTCGGGCATTTATCGATGATGCGCCGCACGTCGGGCAGGAAACCCATGTCCAGCATGCGATCCACCTCGTCGAGCACCAGGATCTCCACGTCGGCCAGGCTCGCCGTGCCCTGCTCCAAATGGTCGAGCAGCCGCCCGGGCGTCGCCGCGATCACGTCCACCCCGCGCGCCAGGTCGTCGCGCTGTTTGCCGTATCCGACTCCGCCATACAGGATCGTCACCGTCAGATCGGTGTATTTCGCGTAGGTCTGGATCGCCTCCTCCACCTGCAAGGCCAGCTCGCGCGTCGGTTCCAGAACGAGGCAACGCGTCTTTTTCGAGTGCGCCCCGAGGCGATGGATGATGGGCAACGCGAACGCCGCCGTCTTGCCCGTCCCCGTCTGCGCCGAGCCGATCACATCGCGGCCGGACAACACCACCGGCACCGCCTGCGCCTGGATCGGCGTCGGTTCCTGGTAACCCATCTCGGCCACCGCGAAAGCGATCGCATCACTCAAACCGAGCTTGGTGAACGCCGTGTCCTGCGGGGGTATCTCCACCGCGATCCTCGGCTTTATCTGCTCGGTCCGCGGGTGATCGTAGCCATGGTCCGTGCGCGGTTTTTCGTGTTTATCGCCCCCTCCTCCCGCTCCCCCGAACCCCACGCGCCGCCCGTCCGTCCCCCCACCGCCCCCCCCGCCCGCGTCACCCCCGCCCGCCCCGCCCGCCCCGCCCGCCCCGCCCGCCCCGCCCGCCCCGCCCGCGCCCCGACCCTGCCCGCGCGGCCCGTCGGGCTGCGGTCGGTCTGGGCGCGGCGCACGGGGCGCATAGGGTTTCGCACCCGCGGCATTCGCGGGCTTGGCCGCGCCACTCACATCGGTCTCGCGCGAAGCGGCCGGCTCGGGAACGGTGGGGGCGACGTTCTTTTTCTTGGCGGACGAAGGCGCGAGCGCGGCGCGCAGCTTCGAGATGATTTTCTTAAACATGACGTTGCCGTCACCGTCTAGCCCCGTCGCCCCTTTGGCAACTCCCGACCTCGTCCGCGCGCACCTCCGCGCGCCCTTTCGCCGCGCGTCCGCTCGCCCCGCCCTCAGCGCCGCGCCGAGCGCGGCAACATCAACGCGATCACCGCCCCCGCCACGAAGCCGCCCGCGTGCGCGAACCACGCCACCCCGCCCGCCCCCGTCGCCCCCGCCATCCAAGACCCCACGCCGGCATACGCCTGCACGAAAAACCAAAGCAGCAAAAACAACACCGCCGGCACCGGCAGGATGGGCACGATCCAAGGCACCAGCGTGATCACCCACGCCCGCGGAAAAAACACCAGATACGCCCCCAGCACGCCCGAGATCGCCCCGCTCGCCCCGACCATCGGCAGATTCGAGCCCGGCGCCACCAGCACCTGCGCCGCCGCCGCCGCCACGCCCGTGACCACATAAAACAGCGCGAAGCCAAAAAAGCCCAGCCGGTCCTCCACGTTGTTGCCAAACACCCACAGGAACCAGCAGTTGCCCAACACATGCGCCACCCCGCCATGCAAGAACATCGACGACCCCACCGTCCCCCACTGCACCGGGTCGCTCCACCCCGCCAGCAATCGGCCCGGTACCAGCGCGTGCTCCGTCGTCCAAGCCGCAAATTGCGCCTCGCCGGCAAGGAACAGCGACACCTGGTATCCGAAAACGCCCAGACACCCCGCGATGATCAGCGCGGTCATGACTGGCGCGCGGTGGTGTGGTTGAGTATCCCAAAGCGGCAACATGCGCGCCACCCCACACCGCCGTCCCGACCGCGCCAACCCTCAAAAACGCCCCGCTTCCACAAGGTTCCTCACCGCGCCATTGGCCCGTCCCCTTGCCAACTCCGCCCAACTGCCTTCGTTTACCCGACCAGCCACCCGCCATGTCCGCCTCGCTCGCTCTCCCCGGCCTCCACGCCCGTCTCGATAAACTCGTCTACCACCACGGTGGCAAATGCCTGCCCGCCGACCAGCCGCACGCCTTCGTTTACTTTGTCACCATCCACAACTCCACCGAGCACACCGTCACTCTGCTGGGCCGCAAGTGGGTGCTCAGCCTCGCCGACGGCGTCTGCCAGGTCATCGAGGGCGATAAAATCGTCGGCGAGACTCCCACCCTCGCGCCGGGCGAAAGTTTTTCCTACAACAGCTACCATGTTGCCGGCGGCGATGTCATCGCGCGCGGCAGTTTTCACGGCGTGGACGAAGCGCAGCGCGCCATCCACGTCCTCCTCCCGCCCTTCGCGATGCGCGTGCCGCCGCAGACGGTCTAAACCACCGCCTACCCCCGGGTTTTCCCCCGCTTTTCCCGCCGTCTCGCCAGCCACCGCCGGAGGTTACGCTTGCGCTCCCTCTTCGCAGCGTATCGCCTGACCGATTCTACGAATGAAACTAATCGACCTCAACCGTGAGGGCGGCATCGGGTGCAGTTGCACCCTGCTCCAAATCGGCGACTTTAATATCCTTATAGATAGCGGTTTACACCCGAAGTTGTCCGGCCGAGCAGCCCTGCCCGACTTTGCCAAACTCACCGGTGTCACGGTGGACCTCCTGGTCCTTACCCATTGCCACCTCGACCATCTGGGCAGTCTGCCTGTCGCCATGCGCGGCCAGCCGAACGCGCCCTGCCTCATGTCGCTCTCCAGCCGCATGATCGTCGAGCGCATGATGCACAACTCCGCCAACGTCATGCGCCGCCAGGCCGCCGAGGGCCAGACCAAGGACGCGCCCCACTTCACCCACGAGGACGTGGATGCCATCGCGCCCCGCCTCATCGGCCTCGCCTTTAACCAGCCCAAACGTTTCGCCAACTCCAAGGACGAGGTCGAGATCACCCTCCACCCCGCCGGCCACGTCGCCGGTGCCGCCGCCGTCGAGATCCGTCACAAACTCCGACACATCTTCGTGACCGGCGACGTGCTCTTCGAGGACCAGCGCGTGCTTAAAGGCGCCCGCTTCCCCGCCGGCCATTTCGACACCCTCATCACCGAGACCACCCGCGGCACCACCGAACGCCCCGAAGGCAAAGAGCGCATCAACGAGGTCGCCCGCCTCATCAATACCATCAACGAGACCATTCAGAACGGCGGCTCGTGCCTCATCCCCGTCTTCGCCCTCGGGCGCATGCAGGAGCTGCTCGCGATCTTCCACGACGCCCGACGCTTCGGCAAACTCGTCGATTGCCCCATCTTCACCTCCGGCCTCGGCCTCGATCTCTGCGACTACTTCGACGAGATTTCCCGCAAGACGAAGCACGTGCAGTTCAGCCGCGGCATCCTCAAGGATCTCCGCACCAAGCCCATCCCCCGCCGCCTCGAGCCCGGCGTCGATCCCAAGCAGCGCGCCCTCTACCTCGTCAGCTCCGGCATGTTGGTGGAAAACACCCCCAGCTACACCCTCGCCTCCGGGCGCCCCCGCCCCCCGCCCCCCACCCAGGCCCGCGGGGGGGACAGGCCGAACCCCACACCCCCCCCCCCCCACCACAAA
>JBBRHC010000242.1:0-6043 GCA_038223295.1 Opitutales bacterium | reverse complement strand
GGCAACCGCCACCCTTCGGCCGCCTCCGATCACTCCGACACCCCCAAACACCAGTCCCAATATCAAACGTATAGTCCTCATTATAGTGCATCGGCAGAAAGAGAACCACTCCCCCTCTGCCTGTGCACTGGGTGTTGGACTACGGCCACTTCATCGTTTGCCTGCGTGTTGATTCCAATTCGCTTTCAAAGTGATTCTAGTTGGCCGAGGAAGGCCAACCCTACATCGGATACTTTGTATAGCGTTGGCCGTCCCTAGTCAATTTTTTGATGATAGTCTCATTTTGATCGCGAATTAGAATAAGCATCGGGCGCGACGCGCTGTAATAGCGGATTGCAGACAACCCGCCCTACCCGCGGGGATCGCGATGAATGCGTAAGTACTTCCGCGATTTTTTAGGGATACAGCCAGTAGCGGCGGGTTTGCTCGTGGTAGAGGGCGGCGCGGCTTGCCCATAGGGTGGTGTTGGCGACCACATCCACCCGGGAGCCGTCGCGTAGGAGTTCCTGCCACCAGGCGGTGCTGCCCACGTGGATATTAAAGGAGCGCATCTCCTTCGGCCCCAGCTTCGCGAAGGGATTGGGTGGATCGTATCGGCAGGCCAGGCGCATGAGCTCGAAGCTTAGGCGGGTCGGTTGCCAGGCGTCCCAATCGGTGACGTCCACGTAGAGTGCGTTGACCGGCTTGGATTGGGCATCGAGCAATTTGAGGATACGAAAACCGATGCCGGGAATGTGGAGTGCATCGAGGTCGGCCTTGAGCTGGGCCGGCGTTTTACCCTTGTAGGAAATCGCGCGGAACGGGTGCTCTTTGCCCGCGCCGTGGCGAAAGCCGCTGTACTCGCAGCCCAGGCCCGTCATGGCGTAGCCGACCACGGCGGGAAAATCCCGCACCAGCGGCGAGGTGGGCACAAACTTGAGCCCGGTCTCGGGCCAGCGCATGGAGCGCCGCCAGCCCCGCATGCGGATGACGGTGAGCTTGCCCTTGGCGCGCATTTCGTCGGTTACGGACGCATCGAGCACGCCGGGGGCGCGGGCGGCCATGGTGGCGAGCTCGCCCATGGTAAGGCCATGGATATACGGTATACGAAAAGCCCCTACGCCGCTCATCCATTCGCGGTCCAGGGCGGGGCCGTCGACCTTGAGGCCGCCGAGGGGATTGGGCCGGTCCAGCACGATCACCTCCACGCCGTGCTGGAAACAGGCGTCCATGGCGTAGCGCATGACGACGCTGAAGGTGTAGCTGCGGACGCCGATGTCCTGCAGGTCGATGACGAGGGCGTCGAGGCCCTTGAGCTGGGCGGCGGTGGGTTTGCGGTTGGCGCCGTGGAGCGAGTAAACGGGCAGGCCGGTGGGGCCGTGGCGCTCGTCCTCGAAGTTGACGCTGGCCTTGACCGTGCCGCTGAGGGCGTGCTCGGGCGCGAAGAGCGCGACGAGTTTCACGCCGGGGGCGCGGAAAAGAATGTCGAGGGTGCTCCGTCCCACGTGATCCACCCCGGCGGGATGGGTGAGCAGACCGATGCGCTTGCCCTGCACCTCGCGGAAACCCCCGGCGGCGAGCACATCGATGCCAAGGAGCACGGGCCCCTCGACCGAAGGCCGCGAGGGCGCGGAAAAAGCGACGGGCGGACCGGGTGCGGCGCGGGTGGCGGAAGCGGTCGGCGGCTCGCGGGCGGCCTGGGCCGCCGCAGGGGCGGGGACGTTCGGGGCGCGATTGCTACTGCAACCGAGGAGAGCGATAAAGAAGAGTCCGAGACCGAGCAGGGGGCGAGAAATGCGAAACATGGAGCCGGGGAAAAATCAAAGGGCGGGCGGGGGAGAGTTGTCGTGCGGAGTCACGAGCGCGGTAACGGGTTTGCGGGAGGCGCGGAGGTTGGCCGCCGGAAGGACGAGGCAGCGCCAGAGGACATCGAGGACGGCGCCCAAGATCAGGCCAGCCAACGTGGCGCCGATCAAAAAAGACGCGAACAGGTGTCCAAGCAGCCGCACCCAATCCTGTACCATCATCGGCTGGCCGCGCGGAGGCATCTGATCGCCAAACAGATCGTGGATGCGGTCGCCCCAGCTTTTTCGTTTTTCGTCCGGAACCTCGGACGCGGGCTCGGGCCCGGTCTGGGCGGCGGGGCTTTCGGGGAGGAGGTCAGCGTCGGTAAGCGGCAGCGATCGAAAAAGATCTAAATCCAGCGGCGCGGTGATTGTGGGGTGGGTGACGGAGATGCCGGTGACATTCAGGATCATCGCGCCGAGTTTATAAGTGCCGATGGCGAGCGGCACGGAGGTGGCGGGATTGCTCAGAAACTGGAGTCCGCCCATGACCATGAAGTTGGCGCGAAAAGCCAGGCAAAGCACGAAAGCGCCGGGCAACTGCACCGGAAGCGGGATAAGGGTAAGGACGCTGCCCAGGTAGAGCGCAGGGCGAATTTGCGGGTAGCGAAACGACCACAGGTAGTTGCGCGCGCGAGCAAAGGCGGCGAAGCGCCCTACCAGCGGGTAGGTGTGAAAGCGCGCGCGCCGGGGCACGAAACGCAGCAACCATTTCGCCCGCCGGATGCGGGCGAAGCGGAGGCGGCGCTGGTGAGGTTGTTCTTCGGGCATTGCGGGCGGCGGCGCGCTGTCGGCGCCAGAGAGCGGGAGCGTCCGCATAGGCGTCGCGACGTCCAATCCCGAAATGCGAAAATCGTCTTCGCCACATCGCGACGCTGACGCGCGAGTAAACGAGCGAGCCGAGCGCGCGGCGAATAACTCAGGCCACAGGCGCGCCCGTAGCCGCGCGCCGCCGCCGGGTGGCGATAAGGGCGAGCGTGGCCGCGCCGAGCAGCACGGCGGCGGCGGCGGGCTCGGGGATGGCGGTGGCGCCCACCACCGACGCATCGTCTTCGTGGACGCCCCAGCCGTCGTAGCCGGCGGCGATGAGCGCGGCGTTGATCTGGCCAAAGGCGGAGAACAGCGGCAGGGAGTCGAGGGTGTATTGTTCGCCGCCCGGACCGGTGGCGATGGCGGAGTGGATGCCAAAGAGGGCGAGCTGGTTTCCCGTGATGCGAACCAAGGTCGGGCTGCCGGAATCGCCACCCTGCCCCTGCGCCTCGCCAACGGCGGCGTCGTAATCCATGAGGCTGATGACGCTGTCGGTCACGTTGTCGTTGGGCGTCGGGGGAAAGGGCAGCAGGCTGAAGTTACCGACGCCATCGACGGTGTTCAGGCCCACACGGCCGTTGGACCCGTAGAGCGTGACGGGCAAGTTTTGATAAGCGGCGGCGGTGTTGCCGAGGAAGAGCCCTTGGTAGAACGTGATAAAATCGGTCGCGACCAGCCCGGTGAGTCGGCCGAGCGTGAGATCGGTGTTTTGCGCGTTAAATTGCAGCGTCGCGGCGCTCGCGACGGTGTAGCTGCGCACGATGCCATCGGAGCCGAAGAACGAGACTTGGGACCCGGCGGAGGGCGCGACGTGGGCGGCGGTGAGGAAGTGCTCGGGGGAGATGAGGGTGACCGCGATTTGGGTAGCGTTATTGCGCCAGCCCACGCCGGAGAGATCGTAACCGGCGAGGGTGAAAGCGGGGTCGGGGTTGGCGACGGGGGCACCGGCAAAGGTACCGAGGACAAAACGCTCGTTCACCTCGGCATCGTAGCCCTGGATTTGCAGGGCGGAGGCAGTGGAGGTGACCAGTGCGAAAAGCGTGGCGGCGGCGAAGAGGGAAACGAGGGCGGGGCGGAGGACGAGGCGCATAAGGGAAAAGATGATGCCAGATGCGCAGGGTCGCGGACCTTTTGCAAGGCGGCGGCGGCAACACTCGGGTTACCAGTGGCCGTTTTCGCCGGATTTCAGGCTGAGGGCGAAGGCGACGAGGAGTTGTACGGTGCGCTCCACGTCGGCGAGGTCCACGAGTTCGCTCGGGGTGTGCATGTAGCGGAGCGGGATGCTGACGAGGCCGGTGGCGACGCCGCCGCGGCCCATCTGGATGGCCCGGGCGTCAGTGCCGGTGGGGCGCGGTTCGGCCTCAAATTGATGCGGGAGGGAGAGCTGCTCGGCGCAGGAGACGAGGCGGTCGTAGATGAAGGGGTTGATATTGGGCCCGCGGCAAATGATGGGGCCGCCGCCGAGGGTGGTCTCGCCGTATTTGCGCAGGTCGCAATCGGGGTGGTCGGTGGCGTGGCCGACATCGACGGCGACGGCGAGGTGGGGGTTGACCGTGTAGGCGGCGGTGGTGGCGCCGCGCGTGCCGATCTCTTCCTGGGCGGTGGCGACGGCAACGACCTGGGCGGCGAGTTTTTTCTTCTGCGGGGCAAGCCGGCGGAGCACCTCGCCGACGACGTAGGCGCCGACTTTATCGTCGAAGGCGCGGGCGACACCAATGGTGCCATGGAGCAGCTCGAAACCAGGCTGGTAGGTGGCGACGTCACCGATGCGCACGCGGGCGAGGGCGTCTTTTTTGGTCTTCGCCCCGATATCGATCCACATCTCGTGGATCTCGGGGACTTTTTTGCGATCAGCCTCGTCCATGAGGTGGATGGCGCGCTTGCCGGTGACGCCGAGGACGGGGCCGTTTTGGGTGGAAATGATGACGCGACGACCGGCGATCATCACGCGATCGTGGCCACCGATGGTGTTGAAATAGAGGTAGCCGTCCTTGTTGACGTAGCTGATCTGGAGGCCGAGTTCGTCGATGTGGCCGGCGAGCATGAGCACGGGATCGCCGGCGGGATGGAGGGTGGCGATGCGGTTGCCCAAGGCATCGTGGGCGTAGCGGTCGGCGGCGGGTTTGACGTGGGCGTCGAAGACGGCCTGGGCCTCCTGTTCCGCGCCGGAAGGCGAGCGCGCGGCGAGCAGCTCGGCGAGGAAAGCCGGGACGACGGGGGCGTCGGGATCGCCGGGGGACGCGGCGGGGGCGTGGACGGGGGCGTGGCGAGGGGCGGAGCGCGGGGCGGATTTGGCCATGGGGGGAAGAGTAGAAAATGTGCGTTGGCCGATGTCCAATGGCCAGTGGGCGGGGCGGGCGGTTAGCGGGGCAGTAGGCGGCCGGCGCAGATGACGCGATCAATGGGGGATTCGGCGATCTCGTGGGCGAGCAGGCGCTCGTCGGTGTGGCGGAGGAGCAGGAGGTCGGCGCGGCGGCCGGGCTCGATGACGCCGCGGTCGTCAAGGCCGAGCACGGCGGCGGCGTTGACCGTGGTGGCGGTGATGGCCTCGGCGACGGTGAGCCCGCAGTAGCGCACGGCGAGCGCGATGACGAAGGGCAACGAATGCACGGGCGCGGTGGCGGGGCAAAAATCGCTGGCCAAGGCGAGCAGGCCGCCGCTGTCAACGAAGGCGCCGGCGCGGGCGTAGCGCGTGCCGGTGTGGAAACTCGCGCCGGGCAGCATGACGGCAAAGGTATCGCTGGCGGCGAGCGCCTGGAGGTCGGAGCGGGAGGCGTTTTCGAGGTGGTCCACGCTGCGGGCGCGGAGGGTGAGCGCCTCGGGGACCATGCCGGTGGAGGCGTGTTGATCGGCGCTCACGCGGATGGGCAGGCCGTGTTTGCGGGCGCGCTCGAGCAGGCGCACGCAGGCCTCGGCGGGCCAGGCGTCGGCGGCGCAGCGGGCATCGACCGCGAGGCCGGGAAACTCGTGCCAGACCTCGGGCAACACTTCGCGGACGATGAGGCGGGTGAAGGCGGCGACGTCGCCCTCGACCGCGTGGCCGAGCAGGGCGGTGGGGACGACGGTGCCGGGCCACTCGGAGGCGGCGCGCTGGATGGCGGCGAGCAACTTGCGCTCGGCGTCGGAATTGAGCCCGAGACCGCTTTTCACCTCCACGGTGGTGGTGCCGCCGCGCAGCATGGCGTCTAGGCGCAGGCGGAGTCCGGCGGCGAGTTGTTTACGGGTGGCGGCGCGCACGGCGCGAATGGTGGCGGGCAGGCCGCCGCCGGTTTTTTCGATCTCGGCGGGCGGGGTGCCCGCGAGGGATTTTTCCCAGTCTTCGAGAAGATTTGCGGGGGCGGGATCGCAGGCGTGGGTGTGGCAATCGACGAAGCCGGGCATGAGCACGCGGCCTTCGGCGTCGATGACCT
>JBBRHC010000241.1:0-6044 GCA_038223295.1 Opitutales bacterium | reverse complement strand
TCTCGGCGGCAAGCGCAGGCGCATCGGCGCAAAGCGCGGCGAACCCAAGGGCGCGGATGAAGGGGAAAAGGTGCATAAAATTAAGCCGCTATTGAGACAGACTCTTAACGCTAGCCAGCGCTTCGCTAATGAGCTGACTGTTTGGTGTGGTAGTTATTTAACCGATCCCCAATTTCCCCAGACGGTTTGGAATAAAGCACGCCGCGCCTGCTCCTATTTTCGTTTCACATCATGCCTTCCCGCATCATCATCACCTCAGGTCCCGGCAGCGCGCCCATCGACGGCGTGCGGCGCATCACTAACCACTCCACCGGCGCTCTGGGCGCGCGGATGGCCGCGGTCTTTTCCGCCGCTGGTCATGAGGTGATCTGTTTGCAAGGTGTGGGGGCCACCGTCCCGTGCGATCCGAGGCACGCACGCGTTCTACCCTTTGTCACCAACGAGGATCTCATGAAGCATCTCGCACAGCTCGCCACCGAGCGTCCGGACCCCGCGCTGGTGCTGCACGCCGCCGCGCTCTGCGATTATCATGTCGCCACGGTTGCGCGGGCCGACACCGGCGAGTCGGCGACCGGAGCCAAGCTCGACAGCCGCACCGGCTCGCTGCTCTTGCGGCTCGATCCCGCTCCCAAGGTCATCTCCCGCCTGCGTGTCTGGTTCCCCTCCAGCCGGCTCGTCGGCTGGAAATACGAACTCGATCTCACCCCGGACCAGCTCATCACCCGCGGTCATCGGCAGCTCGCCGAAAACCACACCGACCTTTGCGTGCTCAACGGTCCCGCGCACGGCCCGGGCTTCACCTGCCTTTCCCTTGATGGGGCCACCCGGTTTCAGCCCGACACCGAGGCGCTCGCCACCCATCTGCTCGGACTCGTCGCGCCGCCCGCCGCGTCCGTCTCCGTATCCGGTGAACACCTCCGCTCCGCCGCGCTCGCCATCCTCGACCAAGGACTCGACCTGCTCGCATCGCTCGAAAACGCCGACTACACCCGGACGCTCCCGGAGGCCTTTAACGCCTCCATCGGCGGCCATTATCGGCACTGCCTCGATCACTTCGAGCGCCTGCTGGTTAAGGGTGACGAGGTCATCGACTACGATGCCCGCCAACGCGATGAACGCATCGAGCGCGATCCCGCCTTCGCCGCCGGGCGCACCCGTGAGCTGGCCTCCGCCCTGCGCGCTCTGCCCGCCGTGCGGCTGGCCGAAGCCGTGTCCGTGCGTTGTCGCGTAGCCTACGTCGGTGAAGATTCGCCGATGGTCCCGTCCACCTTCGCCCGCGAGATCATGTATGCCATCGTGCATGCCGTGCATCACTACGCGCTTATCGGGGTGATGTGCCGCCTGCTGGAACTGCCGCTCAGGCCCGGCTTCGGCATCGCGCCCTCCACCGTGCAACATCGCTCGATGCCCGTCGCCAGTTGAGCCGCAGTCCCCGCCATCTGCACCGTCACCCGCACCGCGCGAGATGAGGAAGGTCATCAACCTGTGTTCACTCCCGACGAACAACACTCGGGGGCCGCCGCCCCCGCCCCGAGCGTATCCTCCCGGGGAGACGCCTGCCTGCTCATGCCCCGGAAACGGCAGGACGGAGGCGCCCACATCCTGGCGTGCCGCCGCTGCCTCGCCGCGTGCCTGCTTGACACCTATGACGCCCCATCGCTGCGCCGAGCCCGATCATCTCCACGGCACCCTTCGCGGCCTCGCGGAGCTTTCCCGCACGTCAAGCAGCCTTCACCGCCCGGAGCGGCGATCCAGACGCCGATCCACCGGATTCTTCAACTAGCCCCCTCCGTCTTCGCCGCCGTGTATTCCGTCCGTTATTCGCGGCCCGAAGCCCGTGTCAGCCCGCCCGAGATGGTGTGCGAGCCGCGCCAAAACCTCCGACACCTGACCTCCGCGACCCACGGAGACGACGGATACTTTGCCGCCAGCCAGCCTTGGCGATTGTCGGTTGGCGATCCGCGTTTCACGTCTTGATATCCTACATGCCAGCCGCCGCCCGCCCCATCGACACCGCTCTCGTCCTGCCCCCCCGGCTGCGCCGCCCCTACCGCGCGGTGCAGCCGCTGGTCGAGGCGGCGTTTTCGTTTCCTGTGCTCTGGCGTCTTTACGACGATTGCGCCGCCACCGGATTGAAAGGACCGGACTTTGCGGCGAACCTCCTGGGTCGCCTCAGTGCGGAGTGGACACTGCCCGATGCCGAAGCCGCCACGCTGCGCGCCATCGAAGGCCCCTTGGTCATCGTGTCCAATCACCCTCATGGCGGACTCGACGCCTTGATCTTGGTGCAAGTGCTGGAGCGGATACGGCCTGCCGCGTGGTTCATGTTCGCCAACCAAGCCCTGTGCGCGGCACCCGGGTTCGCCGAACGCTTGATACCCGTGGATCCGCTCGGCCGCAGCGAGGCGAGTCTGCGCCTCAATGCCAACGGCCTGCGTGCCTCGCGCCGATTCCTGCAAAAACCGAACGCCCTCCTCGGTCTGTTTCCCGCCGGGCGCGTATCGCATCGCGAGCCCGCGCTCGGAGGCGCGATCTGCGACCGACCGTGGAACGATCACGCCGCGCGCCAGGCCGCCGCCGCCGGAGCCTCGCTGGCGGTGCTCCATATCACCGGCGGCAACAGCCGATGCTTCCTGGCGATACCGCCCGACTGGAAACACCTGCGCGCCCTCTGCCTCTGCCGGGAACTGGTCCGCCCGCCGGCGCGTCGCGTGGAGGTCCGGCTCGCCGCCGTGCTCCCGCCCTCCGAGGTCGCTCGTCTGGTCAAGAATGCGCCTGCCACCGCCGGTGCGCGGCTGCGTGCGCGTTGCTACCTGCGCGCCGATCGTGATACACGCCGCGCGCTCGTTTCGGATCACGCCCCCGCGCCACCGCCCGCGCTCTCTCTGCCGATCTGCTCCGATATCCTCGCCGCCGAGGTCGCCGCCCTCGGCGACGGGCACCGCCTGCTCCGTTCGTCGGATGACGAAATCGATGTGCTGCTCTTTCGCGGCGAAAGCTCTCCTGCCCTGCTACGCGAGCTGGGCCGCGCCCGCGAGATCACCTTCCGCGCCGCCGGCCAAGGCTCCGGCCAGGCCTGTGACCTTTCGCCCGAAGACGATTATTACGAACACCTCGTGCTCTGGCATCGCCCGTCGCGCCGCCTCATGGGAGCTTACCGGCTCGGCTTTATCCGCGATATTATAGCGGCGCGCGGACCAGGCGGCCTCTATCTCGACCACGTCTTCAAGATCGAACCGTCCTTTTACGGAAAACTCGGCCCCGCGATAGAGTTGAGCCGCTCCTTCGTGTTGCCCGATTACCAACGCGACAACCGCGCCCTCGCCCTCCTCTGGCGCGGTCTCGGTGCCGCTGCCACAGCGCGCGGCTGCACCACTTTTTTTGGCTCCGTGACCATCTCCAACCAACACCACCCGGCAACGCGCGCCCTGCTCTCCACCTACCTCGCCCGCGCCCACGCCGACGTGCCGGAGATGCGCTCGCTGGTGCGCGCGCGTCACCCCTTTGTGCCGGCGACCCGCTATCACACGCTCGTCGCCGAGGCCCATGCCGACGCACCCATTGAGGCGCTGGCTCCACTTATCGACGAAATCGAAGGCGGCGCGCGCGGCATCCCCCCGCTCATGCGTTACTACTGCTCGCTCGGGGCGAAGTTCCTCGCCTACCACGTCGAGCCCACCTTTCAAGACGCGCTCTACTGTCTGTTGCGCGTCGATCTACGGACGATTCCGGAAGGTTATCGTCGACGCTTTCTCGCATGATCATGCGTGCTCGCCATCTGCTCACGCTCTTGGCGCTCGTTGCGCTCGCGCAGGCCGAGACCGTTTCGCCCGACCCGAAACTGGAGTCGACCGGCAGCTCTGCGCGGCGCAAATTTTTCGTGAAGGTCTATGACATCACACATTACGCCGAACCGCCTCTCCACGGCGACGTGTTCCAGCATGCAGGACTGCGCCGGGTCGAGATGGTTTTTGCCTTGGCCATCGCGCCGGGTCAACTGAAGACGGAAATCCGACGATCCCTGCAGGATCGCACCACCCCGGAGATGTGGATGCGCCTCCAGAAATCGCTCCAGGCTTTTGAGGACCCGATCACCACCGGGGTGAGATCGGGGGACACCTTCACCCTGGATTGGTGGCCCGACGGAACCCTCGTCAGCCGTTTCGGCGACAAGGAGCTTGGCCGCATTCAAGATCCGGATTTCGCCGCCGCCCTGTGGGGGCTTTGGCTCGGCCCGCAAAGCCTGGTGGATCGCGACGCCCTTTTGCGCTCCTGGCGACGCCCTTGACCAGACGCCCCTGCGAGACCGGGCGAAGTGACGGTGACATGGCGGAAGGAGCCGCGCTTTGTGGCTGCCTCTTTTGCCCCGGTCCTTGGTCTCCGGACGAGCGCGCCACGATGTCTCGGGAACAATCGCGCCAGCCAAGGCTCCCACCCGCAAAGATAATATTCCGTAGCTTGGCCTGAACAACAGGCGATCAACCCATGAATACATCCCTCCTTTCTCTCGGCAAAAAGCACGCCACCAGCCTCCTGCTCGCCGTCGGCCTAGCAACCTACGTCGTGGTCGCGGGCATGACCAATTCCTGCTCGACCTGCGCGGCGATCACGAATTTCGCTGGATTGCCGTCGATCGCCTCCACCGCGCTCGCGAAGCAACCGTCGGCGGCCGGTGTGCCGCAGCCCGCCCCGGCTTGGGAGCTGCGAGACTTGGAGGGAAATCCGGTCAAGTCCGCCGACTTCGCCGGCAAGGTCGTCGTGCTCAACTTCTGGGCCACCTGGTGCCCGCCCTGCCGGGCGGAAATTCCTCACTTCGTCGATCTGCAAAAAAAGTACGCCGATAAGGGACTGGTCTTCGTTGGCGTGTCGCTGGATAAAAAAGGCCCCGATGCAGTCAAGCGCTTCGCCGCCAAATTTCGCATCAATTACCCGCTGGTCATGGGCGACCAGAAAATCCTGGACTCGTTTGGCGGCGTCAGAAGCATCCCCGCCACGTTCATCATTGATCGAGCGGGTAACGTGGTGATACACCACGTCGGCTACGGCTCCGAATCGTTTTTCGAAAGTGCGATCCAACCGCTGCTTTGATGGGGCAGATTCAAGGAGCAATTTTAAGAATGTTTTGATATAAGCTCTTTAGAGGGTGTCGTGAACTTTTGTCTGTAAATTGCCATGGAGTTGCGTCTTACGCTTGGTATGGCGAACGAACGTAAAAGCTATCCGCGCGACATGACTGATGATGAGTGGGCGTTCAGCGCTCCCTATCTGTTATTGATGAAAGAGGAGGCGCCACAGCGAGAGCATTCCTTGCGGGAGGTCTTCAATGCCCTGCGGTATCTGGTGCGATCCGGCTGCTCTTGGCGCATGTTGCCCAATGATTTGCCCGCGTGGGCAGCCGTACACCAGCAGGCCATGAGGTGGTTTAAGGCGGAATGCTTTGAATCGATGGCGGACGATCTTAGGGCTCTCCTGCGTATGGCTTCCGGACGCGGCTCGCCAGTTCCCAGCGCGATAGTTATTGATAGTAGAACCATGCAGTCCACCTCGGAAAGCGGGGCTCGATCAAAATAAGACGGATATAAAAGGCGCAAGGGTTCGAAAGTTCATATCGCCGTAGATACTCTCGGTCATTTGCTGGCACTTCATGTGACGCCGGCGGATGTCCAGGATCGCAGTGCGGTGGTTCTTCAGGTTTTCTAGTGGGCAAACGACCTGCAATTGGCGAGAAGCTATCATGACAGAACAACAAGCTAAGGTGGCGGTGGCGGCGCATTACGGTTTACTGCTGGGTATAGGGAGGTCCTAAATTCATTTCCGGGATTTGATTTTAAAAAACCCGGCCACCACGAGCGCTGATGCGTTCGCAAAAGCAGGAGTAGATTGACGTTAAGTTTATGTTTTCAAGAGGTTTGAGCGAGGTAAGTGGTGGCTTAGGCCGTGCAACGGGCCCGGCCGGTGACCAGTTGGATGCAGCGGCACAGGTTGTAACACAGGTTCATCATGCCGATTTGATATTCGTTACGAACCAAGCCAATACCCCGATT
>JBBRHC010000240.1:0-6050 GCA_038223295.1 Opitutales bacterium | reverse complement strand
TTCACCCTAATCGAGCGCGCGTCGGTCGGACGTGTGCAGGATGAGTGGCCCGGTTTTCAATAACAAGTCCACGTTATACACGACGCTTGCGGCGCACGCCCGCGAGCAACGCGACCACGCCGGTGAATGCCGCGCAAGCGGACGGCTCCGGGATAGCCCCGAAGGCCAGGCCGGAGACACCGGAGAACCCGAAGTTTATGTCCGCCGCGCCGACTTTGGTGGCGGCGCCAGTGCCGAGATTGATCGTGTACAACTGATCATCCACGGAAGTATACGCCGTGCCAGTCGTCATGACGGCCAAGCCGGAGAACAGGCTGTTCGCCGACACGTTGAGCGGGCCCACCGCGGAGAGGGCGCCGTTGAATTGATTTACAATGTACAAGGACGGCGCGACCAGATCGCCCTGGCCGAGCGCGTACAACGTGTCGCCCACAAAAACCAGACCATCCACCGCCACGGAGGTGCTGCCGATGCGGGTCGAGGCGCCTGCCAACACATCGAACGTGAAAAGATCATTCGTCGGATTGAACGTCCCGTCACTGAATACCGTGGCGGGAAAGCCCACCCCGTCTGCGCGGAAGGCGAGGTCGCCCTCGCCGGTGAGATTGCCCACGTTGATATTTATCGGGGCACCGACCGCGCCGGTGCTGGTATCAATGGTGTGAACGCTGTCGGTTTCCGGACTGAAGGTGTACAGTTGGGTGCCGCGGTAGGCGATGCCGTAGGCGCTGACCGACGTGCTCAGGGCGGCGATGAGGGTGCCTTCCCCGGTGGTGGTGGTGTTGATGCTGATCAACTCGTTATCAAAAAAGTGACGCCGTAGAGCGGTTTCTGGGCGTGCACGAGGGGCGCGCAGGCCGCCACCGTGCCCGCGACTGCACAGCCGGCGAACATCGTGCGGGGGGAGAAAGGGGAATTCATATTAGTAAATTCGGGAGTTATGACGCGAATCGACCTCGGCGGATGCCGCCGTTCAGGCCGGCCGGGAAGAAGCCGCCGGGGATGCCGGCGCCATTTAGGTATACGATATTGAGCACCTGTTGGGTGGTGCGGCCGTAGGCCAGGCTGTTGGCGTCAGTGGGGACGAGGTTTGCCTTT
The DNA here is from genome assembly GCA_038223295.1 of Opitutales bacterium. Lineage (GTDB taxonomy): Bacteria > Verrucomicrobiota > Verrucomicrobiia > Opitutales > Opitutaceae > IMCC26134_A. Next base: position 4,952 of record JBBRHC010000240.1, on the reverse strand, counting down.
CCGGTCGGCGTGCCATCCAGGGTCAGGCCCTGGTCGAGGTCGGTCGGGCCGTCGGCCCCGTCGCGAAGATCGGAGATTTTTTGCGCCAGATCGCGAGTGGTCGCGCCGAGTTGATAAAGCACGGTGCGGATGACGCCCGCATGATAGGCCTCGACCGCGAGGATGCCGGCGGCGGCTTCCAGGTAGTTCTTGTTGGTGATGAGCCTGGCGGCGCCCTTGTAGGCGGTCACCCCGACGTCCTCGAATATGAAGGCGACCACGAGAAAGTTGACCTAGTTGGCAAACGGATCGAATGCGGGGCCGATTCCGGTGGCGGAGGCGGCGGCGTTGAAACTATTGAGCAGATCGATGGCGGGGCGGGCCACGGGTTGCACTCCGGCGGCGCCTAGCGCGTTGCGGAGAAAATTGACGTGCGCAAGTTATTCGCTGGCTATCTCTTCCGCGTAATCGGCGAAGGCCTGGGTCGCGAAAGTGACTTGTGGATTGGCCTTGATCGTCACGCCGCCAAGTGTGCCCGAACCGGTGATACCGACGCTGCTTGCTCCTTGATCGTCGATGCCCTTGCCGGTGAAGCCTCGAACATAGTATTCGGCATCAAGGTATTCCGAATTCAGCGCAAAGTTGAGCACGACAGCGTCGAGGCTGGGACTGCCGGCGGCTTCGGCGGAGTTGGGAAACAGTCCGAGCGTGCCGACGCCGAGCGCGCCGAGACCGAGGGTTTTAACCCGAAATCCGAAGTGGGAGCCGATGAGATGGCACGAGATGCTGGATCAGATGGTCGTTCGTGAATCCCGAAGTGCACTGAATAGTGCATTGAGCGGGTGAACGGACGAGCAGATGAGCAGCAGATTGCGCCAGATCGCGGCGATCCACTTCGGATTTCGGGTTTAAGGGCCGACCGGCGGGAGCGGCGAGCGGCAACGTGCTGTTCGAGATGGGCTATAGCGTTCATAGGGAATTATTTATAACTGACGATTTTGAGGTTTTAAAAAAGGGCGGCCGGCGCGCGGTCGCGTCTTCGGTGTCATCCCTGTGAGCACGCAATATATGCAAAAACATGGCCCGTGGATATGGGGCGATGTCCGAAGCGAGTCGGGGATTTTTTGATTAATAAATTTTTATACCAGCACTGAGCAGGGTGATTACTACCCCGGCGGGATAACCCCCCCACGACGCGTGCTGGGTTTTCAAAGTGGCTCCCGCGTGCGCCCTGCAGTGTTAAAAAGAGGCCGCCGATTTCGTTCCGGCGAAGGCCGTCTTCAATTCCTGCGCCGCGAAAGCCACCGCCGCCTTGGCTTGCGGCACGACCGCTCCCATGCCGAAAAACTCATGGGTGGCGCCGTCGTAGTTTTTATAACTCACCGGCACGCCCGCCGCCTTCAGTTTCATGGCCAGAGCCTCGCCCTCGGAGCGTAGCGGATCGATCTGCGCGGTGATTATCGTCGTCGGGGGCTGTTGGGCCAGGGCGGGCGAGTTAAGAAGATTAAGACGTGGATTTTCGGCGTCCGCCGGGGTGGCGGCGTTTTTGAAAAACCACGCCATCATCGGTTTATTAAGCGGTTTGGCCTGGGCGTATTCTTTATAAGACGGCGTGTTCATATCCGCCCCGGCGACCGGGTAGACGAGTAGTTGGTGGATCGGCACTTTCACGCCCTGCTCGTTCGCCATCATGGAGACGGCGGCGGCGAGATTGCCGCCCGCGCTTTCCCCCGCCACCGCGACGCGGGTCGGATCGCCCTTGAACTCGGCGGCGTGATCCAACGTCCATCGGTAGGCGGCAAACGCATCCTCTTGCGCAGCTGGGAACTTATGTTCCGGACCCTGGCGATAGTGCGAGGAGACGACGATGGCTTCGACCGCGTTGGCGAGGGCGCGCGGGCTGGAGTCATAAGTGTCCAGATCGGCGATGACAAAGCCGCCGCCATGATAATAAACAATGACCGGGAACGGGCCCGCGCCCTTCGGCGTGTAGACACGGATCTTTATCTTCCCGTCCGGGCCCGGGATGGTGCGATTATCGACGTCCGCGACCGCCTCAGGGGCGGTGGATTTATCCTGCGCCTTCAGCAGCGCCATCACCGCGTCGGCCGGCGTGGGTTGTTTGCGCGCTTCCACGGCGGTGAGCGTATCGAGCGGCTTGGGCTCCAGTTTGGCCAGGTGGTCCAGCACGGCCTGCATTTCCGGGGTGGGCGTGGCCGGCGCGGGCGAGGGGGCGCTATCCGTTTGGCTGAACACGGACAAGGCCGGCAACGCGCACGCGATCGCCGCCGTCACTAGTTTCGATTTGGTTTTCATGATAATATAAAAAACGATGGCGCCGCCTCGCTGTGTTCGAGCGCGTGTACATCCATCCGTCGCCCGGCAGACCTCGTGAACGCCTGGCGGTTCGGTTTCCTACCCCATGTAGAGGCCGGTTCCCTACCGGTCACGCGGCGATTGGCGGAGGTGTTTTTTGCCAAAGCCCGGGCCTTTTGCATACCGCGGGCCGACCGCCCCGGATTTTTTTTGGATTAAGCGCCTGCGTTTCCCGCAATTTTTTCAACCGCCCCCGCGTCCTGTCGCCGCCCCACCATTCTAACGGGAGATTTGCGGAATGTCCTTAGTGGGCTATTCGCTTTCCTCGCAGCTCCCAAAACCATGCTCACCCGCAACCTTTCTCACCTATTCTTCGCCGCCGCCGCGCTTTTCGCCGCCGCCCCGGCTTTCGCCCAGACCCCCGCGCCCAAAATCGAGTTTCCCGCCGCGAGCCCCGCCGCCTCGTTGAAGCAACGCGTCGGGCTGACTGATATCGAGATCGCCTACTCCCGACCTGGCGCCAAGGGCCGCAAGGTGTTCGGAGGCCTCGTGCCCTACGGCCAAGTCTGGCGCACCGGGGCCAATTCCGCGACCAAGATCAAATTCTCCACCGAGGTGAAGCTCGGCGGGGCCACCATTCCCGCCGGCGCATATGAGCTGTTCACCCTCCCCGGCGAGAAGGAGTGGACCGTTATCATCCACAAAGACTCGTCCCAGTGGGGCGCTTACAAATACGACGCGAAAAACGACGTCGCCCGCGTGCAAGTCGCCCCCGTCGCCCTCGCCGCGCCCGTCGAGTCGTTTACCATCGAGTTTGGCGATCTGCGCGACGCTTCCGCCACGCTCCTCCTGACGTGGGACAAATCTTCCGTCCCGGTGAAGCTCACTGTCGATGTCGTCGCCCCACTCGTTCCGCAAATCGAGGCGGTCATGGCCTCCAACGCGGAGAAAAAACCCTACGCCAACGCTGCCATGTTCTACTTGGAGCAGGGCCTTGACCTCGCCAAAGCCGCCGCGTGGATGGATGCCGCCGTCGCCGCTCAGCCTGACGCCTTTTTCCTCGTTTACCGCCAGGCCCGCATCCGCGCCGCTGCGGGTGACAAGTCCGGCGCGCTCGCCGCCGCCGAGGCCTCCCTCGCCGCCGCCAAGAAGGTCGGCGGCCCCCTCGGCGAGGAATACACCCAGCTCAACCAAGACCTGATCGCCTCCCTGAAATAGCGCCGCGCGTCCGCCCGCGTTCGGGCGGGCGGCCCCGCTCCCGGCCCCGGCGTCACTGCCGGGGCTCCGCCTTTTTGCCTCATTTTCCCCGCCCCGCCCTTTCCCTTTTCAGGTCCTGCTTTCGTGAACTCCCCCCGCCTCGCCCGCCTGCGGGCCCTCGCTCCTCTTACCGTGCTCGCCGCCTTGGCGCTCACCCTCGCGCTCCCTCCCCGAGCCGCCGCCGCCGAACCCCCCGCCTCGTCCGCCACCCCTCCCGCCGCGCCCGCCGTCCCCGCGCTCCGCTCACCCATCGCCCAGGAGCTCCGCGCTTTCCGTGAACTCACCTCGGTCCTCCACGTCGCCGCCCACCCCGACGATGAAAACACCCACCTCATCACCTACCTCGCCCGCGGGCGCGGCTACCGCACCGCCTACCTCTCGCTGACCCGCGGCGACGGCGGCCAAAACGAGAGCGGCCCCGAGTTTGGCGAAAAACTCGGCCTCGCACGCACCCACGAGCTGCTCGTCGCCCGCCAGCTCGACGGCGGCCATCAGTTTTTCACCCGCGCGCTCGATTTTGGCTATTCCAAGGACGTCAACGAAACCCTCCGCATCTGGGATCGCCGCGAGGTCCTCGCCGATGTCGTGCGCGTCATCCGCCGTTTCCGCCCCGACGTCATCATCGCCCGCTTCTCGCCCTCGCCCGGCCGCACCCACGGCCACCACACCGCCTCCACCGTGCTCGCCCTCGAAGCCTTCCGCCTCGCCGGCGACCCCGCCGCCTTCCCCGATCAGCTTGGCCCAGGCCCCGACGGCCTGTCGCCGTGGCAACCCACGCGCATCCTCCACAACAGTACGCCGTTTCGCGCCCCCGCCGCCGGCGAAGCGACGCCCGACCCCGACCTGCTCACCCTCGAGACCGGCGGCGCCGATGCCGTGACCGGCGAGACCTTCGGCTCCATCGCCGCCCGCAGCCGCGCCATGCACGTCACGCAGGGCTTTGCCAACTTCGCCAGTAACGCCGCCGCCACCGCCCGCACGCGTCTGGAAACGTTCACCCTCCTCGCCGGTTCGCCCGCGCCCGCCGCCGCCGGTATCTTTGCCGGCATCGATTCCACCTGGGCCCGCTACCCCGGCGGCGCGGAAATCGCCGCGCTCGCCGACACCGCCCTCGCCGCCTTCGACCCCGCCGCGCCCGCCGCCAGCGTGCCCGCCCTGCTAGATCTTCGCGCGCGCCTCGCCGCCCTGCCGACCGATCCCGTCGTCACCGCCAAACGCGCCCAGCTCGATCACCTCCTGCAAAATTGCCTCGGCCTCACGGTTTCCACGACCCTGCCCGATGCCGAAGTCACCCCCGGCGAGACCCTGGCGCTCACCCACCAAGCCACGTCCACCGTGCCGGTTTTCCTGCGTGAGGTGCGCTACCCCGCCTTGGACGCCACCGCCGTGCCCGCCGCCTA
>JBBRHC010000239.1:0-6123 GCA_038223295.1 Opitutales bacterium | reverse complement strand
GCGATCTGGCGCAATCTGCTGGTCATCTGCTCGTTCGTTCACCCGCTCAATGCACTATTCAGTGCACCTCGGGATTCACGAACGACCATCTGATCCAACTTCTTGCGCCATCTCATCGGCTCCTACTCCGGATTTCGGGCTTAGTCCCGCCAGCCAGCTCCGCCCCGCCGACCGGGTCCGTCCCGCTCGCGCTCGATTTTGCCCTGTTGCAAAAATACGACCGCCCCGGCCCGCGTTACACCTCATACCCCACCGCGCCCAAGTTCAGACCCGATGCGGATCCCGAGGCCCTGCTCGCCGCGATCACCTGCGAAAACCTCGATCCCTCCCGTCCCGTCTCGCTGTATTTTCACCTGCCCTTCTGCGAGACGCGTTGCTGGTTCTGCGGCTGCACCACCGTGATCACGCGCCGCCGCGCCGCCGCCGACGAACACCTCGACCACCTCGAGCGCGAACTCGCGCTGATGGCGCCTTGGCAAAGCGCCGACCGTCGGATCACGCAGCTCCATTTCGGCGGCGGCAGCCCCACCTTTCCCGCCCCCGCCGCCATCCGCCGCCCCGGCGCGATGATCCATGCGCGCCACACCTTCACCCGCGACGCCGAGATCAGCGTCGAGATCGACCCGCGACGCCTCTCCCCCGACCAGGCCCGCGCCTACCACGAGCTCGGTTGCCGCCGCGCCTCCATCGGCGTGCCGGACACCGACCCGCGCGTGCAGCTCGCCATCCGCCGCGTGCAGCCTGTCGCGCAAACCCGCGACGCCGTCGCCCTGCTCCGCGACACCGGCTACACCTCCATCGGCGTGGATCTCATCCACGGCCTACCCCACCAGACCGAGGCCTCCTTCGCCCGCACCCTCGACGACGTCCTCACCCTCCGCCCCGACCGGCTCTCCGTTTTCAGCCACGCGCACGTGCCGTGGATGAAGCCCGCGCAAAAAATCCTCGCGCGCGACCACGCCCTCCCGTCGCCCGAGCTCAAGCTCCGCCTCTTCGCCCTCGCCCTGCGCACCCTCGCCGCCGCCGGCCTCGCGCACATCGGCATGGACCACTTCGCCCGTCCCGAGGATGAGCTCGCCGTGGCCGCCCGCACCGGCCGCCTGCATAGAAACTTCCAAGGCTACAGCACGCGCGCCGGCGCCTCGCTGCACTCCTTCGGCATGTCCGCCATCTCCCAAACCGAACGGACCTGCCAAAACGCCCGCGAACTCCCCGCCTACCAGGCCGCCCTCGCCGCCGGCCGCCCGCCCATCGAACGCGGCCTGTTGTCGAGCGACGAGTACCAGCGCCGACGCCACATCATCATGCGCATGATGTGCGACCGCCGTATCGATTTTGCCCACCTCTCCGCGCACCTGGGCGTGAACTTTGCCAAAACCTACGCGCCCGAGCTCGCCTCCCTCGGCGACCTCGCGTACGACGGTCTCATCGAACGCGTCGCCGTTGGCGGTGGCTTCGACATCACTCCGCTCGGCGCCGTGCTTCGCCGCATCATCGCCATGCGCTTCGATCCTCACCTCGCCACCGACGGCACGCGTTACTCGCGCACGATGTGACAGTTCCCGCCGCAAATTAGTTCGACCGTTTCCACGCGTTCACCTGCCGTGGCGACCGCCTCAACACCCTCGCCCACCATGCTCGACCGCAACCACTACTTCATTCGCGAACACGCCGGCCTCATGAAATTGAGCGACGTCTACGACATCCTCGATCCCGAGACCAATCAGAAGATCGGCGAGGCCCGCGAAGAAATCAGCGGCTGGGTGAAGGCGCTGCGCTTGATCGTCAACAAGTCGCTCATGCCCACGCGCATCGCCGTCTACGAGGGCGCCCAGGCCCCCGGCCAGCGCCTGCTATTTTCGGTGCGTCGCGGCGTGGCGCTCTTCCGCCCGAAGGTCACCATTCTGGACGCCTCGGGCGCGTCGCTCGGCTACCTCCAATCCAAGCTGCTTTCACTCGGCGGCGCCTTCCGCGTCTTTACCGCCGACGACCAGGAAATCGCGCAGGTGAAAGGCGATTGGAAGGGCTGGAATTTCCGCTTCCTCAGCGGCGAAACCGAACTCGGCGTCGTGACCAAAAAATGGGCCGGCCTGGGCAAGGAGTTGTTCACCACCGCGGACAGCTACATCATCACCCTCCGCGGCAAACCCGACCCCACCCTCACCACGCTGCTCCTCGCCGCCGGCCTCGCCATCGACACCGTGCTGAAGGAAAAACAGTAAGGCCCGTGCGAACCGGCGCGCTTCAGGCCCCGCTCACCGCACGCGCACCGTCAGCCCCGAGCGCGCCAACTCCACCTCCGGCACGACTCCGGCGGCCGTCGCTCGCGAGCACAGGGCCGCGTCTGCGCAGCCTTCCGGGCGGAAACGCTGCACCACCCACTCGCGCGCTCCCGCCACCGCGATCGTGTCGGCCATGGCCGCGAGATCCGTTTCGCTCAACAACTCCGGGTGCCACGTCGTCCGCACCTCAAACGCCACGCCGCTCGCGCGCAATCAACCCAGACTCGCCGCCGCCGCGTCGCCCGCCGGCCGCCCGGCCACGCGCGCATAGGCGGCGAAGGGGGACTTGAAATCAAAGCCCACCCAATCCACCAGCGGCAGCACCTCGGCCAGGGCCGAAGGCACGGGTCCGCCCGTGTGCAATCCGATGCGAAAGCCCGGCTCGCGCGCCTGCGCGATCGCCTCCGCCAGACGCGGCTGGAGCGTGGGCTCGCCGCCGCTAAAGACCACGGCGTCGAGCAAGCCGCGCCGGTCGCGCAACCAGGCCGCGACCGACGCCCACGTCCAGCCGGCCGGCTCCTCCGTGTCCATAATCTGGTTACGAAACGGGATCAGATGCAGGTTGTGGCAATAACGGCAGCGCCAGCCGCACCCCTGGCAAAACACCGCCGCCGTCATCATGCCCGGCCAGTCCACGGTGGAAAACCGGGCCAGCCCGCCGACCGAGATCAGCTCCGGCCGCATGGCGGGGTCGCAAAAAAAACGGCGTTCCGCGTGCTCCGCCTGTTTGCCGGTGTTGAAACTGGAGACGGGCCGGTGATAGCCCATGACCCGCGTCCAGACCTCGCAGGGCTGGCGCCCGGCGTCGGTGAGCGAGCACTCGGCCGTCGCGAGCGCGGGTGAAACACGACGAGTCAGAGGTGGTTCAAGGGTGGTATTCATGGGCGATTAAGCCCGGGTGTAATCGGAAGTGAGATCAGCGGGTTCCACGTGGGCCTGGGCGTTCCGCCCATGGGATCGGCAGCGAACGGGCGGGACGCCCCTGCCACGCCCGAGGAGGGTTTCCGGGCGGCGGGCGCACGTTTGCGCGCCAGCCGCTCCGCATCGCATTCGGGGCAGAATTTGTATTCGCCGCTCAGATACCCGTGCGTCGGGCAGATCGAGAAGGTCGGGGTCACCGTGATGTAGGGCAGCGAGAAGTTTTCCAGCACCCGGCGCACGAAGTTTCGGCAGGTCGCCGCGTCCGGGATGCGTTCGCCGAGGTAGAGGTGCAGCACCGTGCCGCCGGTGTATTTCTTTTGCAGCGCCTCCTGGTGGGCGAGCGCGGCGAAGGGATCGTCGGTGTGGCCGACCGGCAGTTGCGAGGAGTTGGTGTAGTAAGGCTTTTCGGGCGGGCCGGCCTGCAGGATGCCAGGCCAGCGTTTCCGATCCTCGCGGGCGAAGCGGTAGGTCGTACCCCCGGCGGGCGTCGCCTCGAGGTTGTACATGTGGCCGGTCTCTTCCTGGAAACGGGTCATGCGGGCGCGGATGTGATCGAGCAGGCGAAGCGCAAAATCGCGCCCGGCGTCGCTCGTGATGTCTTCCCGGTCGGCGGTGAAGTTGCGCACCAGCTCGTTGATGCCGTTCACCCCGATCGTGGAGAAATGGTTCCGGAGCGTGCCGAGGTAGCGTTTGGTGTAGGGGAACAGGCCCTCGTCCATGAGGCGCTGCACGGTCTTGCGCTTGAGCTCCAGGCTGGTGCGCCCGAGGTTGAGCAGCTCGTCGATACGACGGAAAAGGGCGGCCTCGTCGCGGCGGCAGAGGTGGCCGAGGCGGGCGCAATTGTTCGTCACCACGCCGATGGAGCCGGTTTGCTCAGCCGAGCCGAAGAGGCCGTTGCCGCGTTTCAGCAGCTCGCGCAGATCGAGCTGCAGACGGCAGCACATCGAGCGCACCTGGTTGGGGCGGAGGTCGGAGTTGATGAAGTTCTGGAAGTAGGGCAGCCCGTACTTCGCCGTCATGGCGAAGAGTCGCTCCGCGTTTTCCGACTCCCAGGGGAAATCCGGGGTGATATTGCAGGTGGGTATTGGTAAAGTGGATACGCGGCCATGGATGTCCCCGCCGGTCATGATCTCGATGTAGGCGCGGTTGTGAGGTCCATCTCCACCTGGAGTTCGCCGTAGTTGTAGGGCTGCTCCTCGCCGGCGATGATCGGCACCTGCTCCTTCAAATCGTCCGGGCAGGTCCAGTCGAAGGTGAGGTAGGTGAAGGGCGTCTGCGTGCCCCAGCGCGAGGGCACATTGAGATTGTAGATCAGTTCATGGACGCACTGGCGGACCTCGGCGTAGCTCAGGCGGTCCTTCCTCACGTAAGGCGCGAGGTAAGTGTCGAAGGAGAAAAAGGCCTGCGCGCCCGCCCACTCGTTCTGCAAAGTGCCGAGGAAGTTGACCATCTGGCCGACCGCCGAGTGCAGGTGCCGCGGGGGCCCGGCCTCGGCTTTGCCGGCGACGCCGTTGAGGCCCTCGAGCAGCAGGGTGCGCAACGACCACCCGGCGCAGTAGCCGGAGAGCATGTCGAGGTCGTGGACGTGGAGGTCGCCATTGCGATGCGCCGCGCCGACCGCCGGCGGGTAAACGTGGCTGAGCCAGTGGTTGGCGATCACCTTCCCCGAGATGTTCAGGATGAGCCCGCCTAGGCTGTAGCCTTGGTTGGCGTTGGCGTTCACGCGCCAATCTTGCCGCGTGAGGCACTCGTTCACCGAGGACTCGACGTCGATGACGGTGCGCCGATCCGCCCGGGCGGCCTTTCGCTTCTCGCGGTGGGCGATGTAGGCGCGGGCGGTGTCGATGTGGCCGGCGCGCAACAAGGCCCGCTCCGCCTCGTCCTGGATCTGCTCGATTCCCACCGTCCCGCCCGCCGAGCGAGCCAGCAGCGTGGCGGTCACGTCCGCCGCCAGACGGCGCGCCCCGGTCTCATCGTAGGCGCGCGTCTCCTCCCCGGCGCGTCGCAGCGCGTCGTGTATTTTACCTTCGTCAAAGGCGACCAGCCGGCCATCGCGTTTCACCACCGTGAGGCTTTGCAAGCTCGCGATCCCGGTCTCGCCTCCGCCCCCCATGAATTGTGGATTCATAAGGCCGAGACCACTACGCGTTATGGTCTTGGCGACGAGGCCGGACTCGGGTCGGATCCGCGTTACAGCCCCGGCTGGCCGCTCGATTAAAGGGGGCCTGATCAATCCTCCGCGCATCTTGGCGAGCCGCTAAAGGCTTAATGCGCTCCGCCCTTGAGTTGCACTGGGTCCGCACCCACTTTCCGCCGCACTCCCATGCCACTGATCCCCAAGCTGACCGAGAAACTCCAGCGCCACCCCAAACGCGTCGTCTTCGCCGAGGGCGCCGACCCGCGCATCCTCCAGGCCGCCCGCCAGTGGGTGACCCGCCGGATGGGCGTGCCCATCCTCCTCGGCGACCGCGCCGCGATCAAGGACGCCGCCTCCAAGCTCGATGTGAACCTCCAGGGCATGCGCATCATCGAGCCCGCCCGCAGCGAGGACCTGCCCTCCTTCATCACCCAGCTCGAGCAGATCCGCCGCATCAAGGGCCTCAAGGCCGCCGAGGCCGCCGAGGCGCTCAAAAACCACGGCTACTACGCTACCATGATGGTCGTCACCGCCCAGGCGGACGCCCTCGTCTCCGGCGGCACCATCTCGGCCGCCAGCGCCCTGCGACCCATCTTCCAAATCATTCCACGCCTCGCCGGGGTGGAAAACGCCTCGTCGCTCATGGTCCTGGATTTTGACGAGAAAAAGGTCGGCTCCGACGGCGCCCTTTTCCTCTCCGACTGCGGCGTCATCCCCGACCCCACCGCCGAGCAACTCTGCGACATCGCCGTCTCCACCGCGATGATCGCCCGCCATCTCACC
>JBBRHC010000238.1:0-6145 GCA_038223295.1 Opitutales bacterium | reverse complement strand
GAAAGGCTTGTATAAGCTGGAGAACGATTCCGGAGGGGGTTTTCTTATGGCGGAAAAACATGCAGGTCTATAATTTGCAGATAATTACAAAAAAGCAAGCTAAATATTTATTTATAGGCACTACAGAATTAAATTAAAATACGTGTGTTGGTAATTAACAACTTACGTAATTAAGACGCCGGAAATTACGACAAATGCCTTCCGAGCACCGAACTCGGGCTAACCGACAATCAGACGCTCCACCAACCAGCAACTAGACGCTCCTCCTTTGCCCCGCGCCTTGACCGAGAGCCTATAGGCCGCGCTCGCCGACACTCCCGTCGTCTGCCTGCTCGGCCCGCGCCAATGCGGCAAGACCACCCTCGCTCGCTCGCTCGCGCCGCGCCACGGCTACGTCACCTTCGACGACGCCGACGCCCTCGCCCTCGCGCAGACCGACCCCAACGGCTTCATGGCCGCCCTGCCCGATCCCGTCATCCTCGACGAGATCCAGCGCGTGCCCGAGCTGCTCCGCGCCATCAAACTCTCCGTTGATCGCGACCGCCGCCCCGGCCGTTTCCTCCTCACCGGCTCCGCCAATCTCCTGCTCCTGCCCAAGCTCGGCGATTCCCTGGCCGGCCGCATGACCGTGCTGGAGCTGCACCCCTTGAGCGCGTCCGAGCAGGCCCGCCAGCCCGGCGGTTTCCTCGCCGCCTGGCTCGCCGGCCGACTCCAACCCAGCCTCTCCGTCGCGCCCGCCCCGCCCGATCCCCTGGCCGTGGCGACCCATGTCATGACGGGCGGCTTTCCCGAGCCCTTGCGCCGCACCCCCGCCCGCGCCCGCGCCTGGCGTCGCGACGACCTGCGCGCCCTGCTTGAGCGCGACGTGCAGGACGTCGCCCGGGTGAAGGAGCCGCGCGATCTTTCGCGCCTGCTCGCCCTCCTCGCCCTGCGCACCGGCGAGTTGTCAAACATCACCACCCTGGCCAACGAGCTCGACCTGCGTCGCGAGACCGTCGAGCACCACCTCGTGGCCTGCGAGCGCCTCTACCTCGTGCGCCGCGTGCAGCCTTGGCACCGCCACGAGGCCAAGCGCCTCATCAAAACGCCCAAGGTTCATTTCCTCGACACCGGTCTCGCGGCCACGCTCGCCGATCTGGCCCCGGAGGATTGGCAAACCCGGCGTGATCGTTGCGGGCACTTGCTGGAGTCCTTCGTCATCCAGCAGCTCATCGCCCAGGCCGGCTGGACCGATCCCGACCTGCGTTTTTGGCACTACCGCGACAAGGACCAGGTGGAGGTCGATGTCGTGCTCACCCGCGGCGCGAAAACCTGGGGCGTCGAGGTGAAGGCCTCCGCCACGCCCTCCCTGGCCGACGTGTCCGGCCTGCGCCGGCTCGCCGCCCAGTGCGGAGACGATTTCGGCGGCGGCCTGCTCTTCCACGCCGGCGCGCACACCATCCCCCTCGGCGACCCGCGTTTCCTCGCCGTGCCCCTCGCCAAGCTCTGGGAAATGTAAGCCCTCGCCAGTCCCGCCCTCCCGCTCCTCTTGCCCCGCCTCAGGGCAAGGCCTTGACCACCCGCAGGCGAAGGAAACGCCGGGGCGCGCCAGCCCCCTCGGCGAGGTCCGCGACCGTCACTTCCTGCCCCACCACACCGGGATTGGTCGCCAGCACCGTCCACGTCGCCAGATCCACCGAGGCCTCGACCACGTAGGTGTAGTCCGCCTGCGCGCGCAGGAATGATAGCGTCAAACGCCCCTCCGCCGTTGCCCCATAACGCTCGGGAAAACCCGCGCCCCCGCCCATCGCCCCGCCAACGCTCGTCGGCAGCCCCAACGCGGCGGCGAGCAGATTGGGCCGGCCGTCGGCGTCGTCGTCCGCCATATCCGCCGGGCTCAGCGTGGTCGTCAGGCTGGCGCGCAGCTCGGCAAACAGCGCCTCGTCCGCCTGCGCCCACTCCGGGTCGGCCCAGGCCAACAACTGCCGCCAGAGCGCGATGTCGTAGAGGGTGAAGTTTTCGCCGAAATACACCCCGCCGCGCGACCGCGCCTCGTCGGCATGCACCAGCAGCCCCATGCGGATGTGGTTGCTCAGGATGCGACGATATAGCGGCCCGCTTTGCGCCAAACCCGGCTCGTTCGGCTCGCTGCGCGGACGCCAACGATCATAGCCCAGGTAGTAGCCCTTGTTGGCCTGGAAATGCTGCGGCGTGGAAGAGCCGTCGCGCCACGCACCGGGTTTGTAGGCGAGTTTAAACTGTTGCACCGCATTGAAAAACACCTGGTGGAAACGAAATCCGTGCGACGACGCCGAGTCGCCCCACACCGGATCATCGACCTCGCCCGACCAGAGGCTGCCGATGAAGTATTCGCCCGAGAGGGTGGAGCCCTCGCCGGAGAAACGCAGGCTGTTATCCATCACCCAGCCGATCCAAAACCAGGTGAGTCGGAAGTCCTGGATCTGCCAGCCATTCACCTCGCCTAGGTTGTTGTTGCGGCTGGTATTGTTGTGGACCGATTCGCGGTTGCGGCGCGGCATCGCGCCGAAGCCGCCGCCCTGCACCACGCGCGCGTTGTCGCCCACGCCCCAGAACGGCGCGAGATCGACGGTCATGAATGGGCGCACGTCGCGAAACGGGCGCACCCCGTCCTCCGCGTCGAGGAGCGAGGGCAGCCCGCGCGCCTTCAGCAGCTCGTCGTGGGCGAAGAGCAGATTCGCTCGATACTGACCCTCGATCACCCACCTCCAGTTCCCGTGCACCACGCCGGGCTCGAAATTATGCGCGTCGAGCTGCACCCATCTGCCGCTCGCCTCGTAGATGGCCCACATGTTGTTCGTGCTCGGATCGCGGATGTAGGCGTCGTGCAACGCGAACCACGCCGCCGCCAGACCCGGCTTCGGCACCAGCCCGGTCGAGGGCAACCACTCGGCGACCTCGCCGCCCGTCACCGCGCCCTCACGCAAGACCGAGCGCGACCACAGGTTGAACTTCAGCCCGACCGGCACCGAGGCCACGTCCACATCCACCAGTTCCTGCCCGGCCGCGCGGGCCTGCGCCAAGGTGCTGATGCGGCCTTGGCCGATGCGGAAATGCGTCTGCAAATACTGCCCGAAGGCAAAATCCCGCGCGTTCGGCGACGCGGTTTCCCCGCCCACGACTTGCCCGCCACCCGGCTGCAAGGGCCGGAAAGTGCGGAAATCCTTCAGCCCGCCCACCGGCGGATGGCGGTCGCGATAGACCTCCAGCATCTCGAAAATCAAATCCGCATCGCTCTGCGGAAGATGCGGCGTCGTGGCCAGCCGCACATCGGCGCGGGTGAAGTTAAACTGGGCGATGTCGTAGCCGAACGGCGTATGGCAATCCACGCAGCTTATGCCGTTCGTATCCGGTTTTCTCCACGCCGCCAGGCCCGCGATCACCGCCGCGTCCGTCTCGGCCGGCGGGGCGACCACCGGCGCGGGCCAGGCCACTTGATCGAAATGCGCGCCGAGAAACGAGGTGGCTTGGTCATTGGCCGCCACCAACCCGGCCTGGATCGGCCCGGCCCCGAGGATGACCACCGGCTCGCCCAGCGCTCGCCAAACCACCCCGTCGTCGGAATGGAAGGCCGCGTAAAAACTACTGCGCCGCGTGATTTTCAGCCACCGCGTCACCCTCGTGGTCGCGATTCGCGCCCGCTCCGTCAGCGAGGTGTCGGCCACCGCCCGGTAACGCAGCGTCAGACCATTCATCGGCGTCTGTAGAATCGCCAGGTGCACCGCGCCCCGTCCCGTGCCCACGCGCACCATGAGGCCCGCCGTCGCCCAGCCGCGCGCCGCGTCGAGCTCGGTGAGCCGTGCCACCAACTCGCCATCGGCGGCCAGCGGCGCATGCAGGAAGGTGAAATCATCCTGCGCGCCGTTGATCGCCGCGCCGTTGGTTTGAAGCGTGTAGGCGGTGCCGGCCCCATTCACCGTGGCGCTGCCCAGCGCGCCCGCCCGCCCGATATTGACCGCCGTGGCGGTCGTCGTGCCGTCCGCCGTGGGTGCCACCGCGAAGCGCTCATACCAGGCCGTGCCGCGCACGCCGCCATTCACGCTCGCCTGCGCCAACCCGGCCCGCAGCGCGGCGGGAAACACCAGCGTCTGCGTCGCGCCGACCTGTTCCCAGTGGTGGCCATCGGCGGATTTATAGGCGGAAAAACGATTCGCGACCCGCGAGATTTTTACCCAGACCACGCCGGCATTGTTGCCCGCCCCGTCCGACACCACGGCGGCCCCTTCGGTCGCCCGGAACTGGAACGCCACGCCGGTATTCGGGGTGAGATATACCCCCACCTGCGACGAACCGGGCGCCAGCGAGGCGCGCAACATCACCCCCGCCTTCGCCCCGCCATTGGTGTTGGCCTGCCCGCCGACCCGCGCCACGACCTCGCCGTCGCCGATCAACTCGCGATGCATGAAAAAGCACTGGTCCGCCACCCCGCCCGGCCCCGTGCCGCCCGCCAGCAGCGTCACCCGCCCCGTTGTCTCGTCATACGTCGCTTGGCTCGCCAGCGTCGGCCCGCCGATGTCCTGCGCCACCCAACCGACGGGCACCCCGGCCCAGAGCGACACGCCCGGCAGGGCAAAAATAATTCCAACCAGGAGCCGTATGAATCGCATAGGTAAAAGGGGGACCTCCCACTAAGGCCGCATCCCGTCAACCCGCACAAGATTGGCCTTCTCCATCCTTGGCGGTTTGCCCGACGTCCGCGTAAACGAGCGCACATACCCCACTCCGCCAAGCAATTAAACACCGGGGGAACAAGATGTAAAAACACCGAACCCCCGGGGCGCACCTACTCCGTGGCGCGCCGCCCCATACCGCCCCGGCAAAACCCCTAAACCCGACCTCCACCCTAAGCCGCGCTTTACCTTGCCGCCGACTTTCCGCCATTTCTTCGCACCCTCCACCATGTCCACGGTCACCTCCGCCTCGCACATCTACATCATCGGCCACAAAAACCCCGATGCGGATTCGATCTGCTCGGCCATCGGTTACGCCGCTTATAAACAAGCCCGCGGCCTGACCGGCTACATCCCCGCCCGCTGCGGCAACTCCAACGCCCGCATCGACGCCATCCTGGAGCGTTTCGGCCAGCCCCTCCCCCTCCTGCTCACCGACGTCACCCCGCGCGTGCGCGACGTCATGGTCAGCAACGTCGTCACCGTCCCGCAGGACGCCACCTGCGCCGAGGCCCTCGAACTCATCGACGAATACGATGTGCGCGTGCTCCCCGTCTTGGCTACCGATCAACGCCTCGTCGGCACCGTCTCCATCTTTCAACTCGGCGGCTTCTTCGTCCCCAAGGTCCGTGCCCTTCGCGAGATGCGCATGGTCCGCACCAGCCTCAACCACATCGTTCGCGCCCTGCGCGCGCGTGTCGTCCACCTCTCGGACCCACAGCGCGAGGAGGAACTCTTCGTCCGCGTCGGAGCCATGGACCTCAAATCCTTTGGCAAAGCCGCCCTCGGCGACGGCATCCCCACCGCCCAGTCCATCATCATCGTCGGCGACCGGCGCGATATTCAGCTCCGCTCCATCGAGATGGGCGTTCGCCTCCTCGTCATCACGGGCAACCTGCCCATCGACGACGACATCGCCGCCCTCGCCGATGCCGCCCGCATAGCGCTCATCATCAGTCCTTACGACACCGCCACCAGCGCCTGGGTCATCCGCTCCGCCGCCACCCTCGAAAACCTCATCGACCGCAAGTTCGCCACCCTCGGCCCCGACCAGCGTCTCTCCGACGTGCGCAAAAAATTGGCCACCTCCAACCTCCCCGCCTACATGGTCATCGGCGACGACGGCCGCCTCCAGGGCATCCTCACCAAGACCGATATGCTCAAACCGGCCCGCACCCGCCTCGTGCTCGTCGATCACAACGAGATGACCCAGGCCGTCTCCGGTGCCGACGAGGTCACCATCACCGAGATCCTTGACCACCATCGGCTCGGATCGCTCGCCACCCCGCAGCCGATCCTGTTTATCAACGATCCGGTCGGCTCCACCTGCACCATCGTCACCGAGCTCTTCCGCCGCGATGGCCTCGCCCCCACGCCCGCCATCGCCGGCATCCTCATGAGCGGCATCATCGCCGACACGCTCCACCTCCAGAGCCCCACCTCCACCGAAAAAGACG
>JBBRHC010000237.1:0-6149 GCA_038223295.1 Opitutales bacterium | reverse complement strand
GGGGAGACACGATGGCGAGCCAGCGCAGGCGGAGGAGCAGCTCGGAGGAGTCGGAGAGGCGGAGTTGCGGCGTCACGTCCAAGTCCTCGATGCTGAAATCGGGTTGATAAAAACGATTGAAAAGCACGACGCCGGCGGCGCCTGCCAGCTCGACCTGGCGGATGAAGTTGGCGGGGGCGGTGAGCCAGGGGGATAGTTTCACCGACACCGGGATGCCGACGGATTCCACGACTTGGCGAACGATGAAGAGCTGCTCGGTCTCGACCTCGGCGGCGTCGACTTCGGGATCGGTGGCGAGGGCGTAGAGGTTGAGCTCGAGGGCGTCGGCGCCGGCGGATTCGAGGCGTCGGGCGTGGTCGATCCAGCCGCCGGGGTGGTGGCCGTTGAGCGAGGCGATGACGGGGATCCGGAGCGTGGCCTTGAGGCGGGCTAGCTGGCGCACGTAGAGATCGGGCGAGAGCTCGTAGTCGTCGTGGCGGGGGAAGTAGTCGGCGGCCTCGGGGTTGCTGTAGGCGATGCCGTCGAGCAGTTGCAGGCGGGCGGCCTCCTCGAGCTCGACTTGCTCCGCGAAGAGCGAGTGCATGACGAGGGCGGCGGCGCCGGCGTCTTCGAGGCGGCGGCAGAGATCGAGGTCGTCGCAACACGGCGACGCGCCGATGATCAGGGGGTTGCGGAGGCGGAGGCCGAGGTAGTCGGTGGTGAGATTCATGGCGGGGGCGGGGTGGCGACGGGGGTGCGAGGCGATTGGGCGGACGGGGAGGGCGGTGGAGGCGGACGGACGGCGGACGGGCGGCGACCCCGCCCTACACGGGGGGAGGGGTGGGCGCGCCTTGGTTGGCGAGGTGCTGGTAGAGCGCGTAGCGAGTCTTGAGGAGCGACTGGGAGCGGGCGGCGAACTCGCCGGCGCGGCCGGGGGCGGTGGCCTGGAGCATGCCGAAACGGCTCTCGCCGGCGGTGAACTTATCCAGGCCGAGCTTGGGGGCGGGCGAGTCGAGGTGGAGCGGGCTTTCGCCGCGGTCGGCGCGCCGGGGATCGTAGCGGAAGAGCGGCCAGTATCCGGTATCCACCGCGAGCTTTTGCTGGTCGAGGCCCTGGGCGAGGTTGTAGCCGTGTGCGATGCAGTGGCTGTAGGCGATGACGAGGGCGGGGCCGTCGAAGCTCTCGGCCTCGCGGAGGGCGGCGAGCGTCTGGCTGTCCTTGGCGCCGAAGGCGACGCGGGCGACGTAGATGTGGCCGTAGTGGAGGGCCAGGAGGGCGAGGTCTTTTTTACCGGTGGGCTTGCCGCCGGAGGCGAACTTGGCGACGGCGCCGAGCGGGGTGGATTTTGAGGCCTGGCCGCCGGTGTTGGAGTAGACCTCGGTGTCGAGGACGAGGACCTTTACGTTGGCGCCGGAGGCGAGCACGTGGTCGAGGCCGCCGTAGCCGATGTCGTAGGCCCAGCCGTCGCCGCCGATGATCCAGACGGATTTTTTGACAAGTTCGTCGGCGAGGGCGAGGAGCTGTTCGGCCTCGGGGACGTCGCGCAGGCAAGCGAGGGCGGTGCGCAGCAGGCAGATCTGGGCGCGGCGGGCGGCGAGATCGATCTCGGTCCGCGGGGCGGCGGAGCCGAGGGCGGTGACGAGGTAGGGGTCGAGGCGCGGGGCGAGGGTTTGCAGCAGGCGGCGGGCGGTGGCGTGGCGCTGGTCGGCGGCGCAGCGCAGGCCGAGGCCGAACTCGGCGTTGTCCTCGAAGAGGGAATTGGCCCAGGCGGGGCCGCGGCCGTGCCCATCTTTCGAATACGGGGTGGCGGGCAGGTTGCCGCCGTAGATGGAGGAGCAGCCGGTGGCGTTGGCGATCATGAGGCGGTCGCCGAGGAGCTGGGTGAGCAGCTTGATGTAGGGCGTCTCGCCGCAGCCGGCGCAGGCCCCGGAGAACTCGAAGAGCGGCTGGGCAAACTGGCTGCCTTTGACGGTGGTGAAGTCCACCGTGGCGCGGTCGGGCGGGGGGAGTTGCTCGAAGAAGGCCCAGTTGGCGCGCTCGGCCTCGAAGCGGGGCGCGGAGGGGACGAGGCCGAGGGCTTTGTGGCGGGGGTTGGATTTATCCTTGGCGGGGCAGACATGGACGCAAAGCGAACAGCCGGTGCAGTCGTCGGGTGCGACCTGGAGGAGATAGCGGCGGCCGGGGAGCTCGTTGGAGCGGAAGGGCAGGGAGTCGAGGGATGCGGGAGCGCCGGCGAGCTCGCCGGGCGCGGCGTGGGTGGCGCGGATGGCGGCGTGGGGGCAGACGAAGACGCACTTGTTGCACTGGATGCAGAGGGAGGCGTCCCACTGGGGGAGCTCGAGGGCGATGGAGCGTTTCTCGAGGCGGGTGGTGCCGGTGGGCCAGCCGCCGTCGGGCGGGATGGCGGAGACGGGCAGGAGGTCGCCCTCGCCGGCGAGCAGGCGGGCGGTGACGTCGCGGTGGAATTTTTCGGTGAAGGCGGCGAAGCGGTCGGCGGCGGGCGCGGCGTCGGCCTCGTCGAGCGCGGCGGGCAGGATGACCTCGTGCAAGCCGGCGAGGGCGGCGTCCACGGCGGAGTGGTTCATCTGCACGACCTTCTCGCCCTTGCGGGCGTAGGTCTTGGTGATGGCCTTTTTGATGTGCTTGATCGCCTCGTCCTGCGAGAGGACGCCGGAGAGGGCGAAGAAGCAGGTCTGGAGGACGGTG
Organism: Opitutales bacterium; assembly: GCA_038223295.1. Classification (GTDB taxonomy): domain Bacteria; phylum Verrucomicrobiota; class Verrucomicrobiia; order Opitutales; family Opitutaceae; genus IMCC26134_A. The sequence continues at coordinate 3,464 of JBBRHC010000237.1, read as the reverse complement.
TTGGTGCGGCGACCCATGCCGGCCTTGGCGGAGACGCCGCTGGCGTCGATGACGTAGAGGCGGAGTTTTTTGGTCAGGATGGTCTGTTTCCAGGCGCGCGGGAGGTGTTCCCAGGTGGCGTAGGGCGCGTGGGGCGAGTCGAGCAGGACGGTGGCGCCGGGGGCGGCGTAACCGAGGATCTCGTGGCGGCCGACGAAGCTGAACTGGCTGCACGCGACGAACTGGGCGGAGCGCACCAGCCACGGGGCGTGGATGGGCTGCGGGCCGAAGCGCAGGTGGGAAACGGTGACGGAGCCGGATTTCTTGGAGTCGTAGACGAAGTAGCCCTGGGCGAAAAAGCCGGTTTGTTCGCCGATGATCTTGATGGAGTTTTTGTTGGCGCCGACGGTGCCGTCGGCGCCGAGACCGATGAAGACGCAGCGGCGCACGCCGGGGGCCTCGAGCTCTAGGTGGTCGTCCCAGCGCAGGGAGGTGTGGGTGACGTCGTCGTGGATGCCGATGGTGAAACCCTGTTTCGGGCGGGCGGTGTTAAGGTGGCCGAAGACGCCGAGGGCCATGGCCGGGGTGAACTCCTTCGAGCCGAGCCCATAACGGCCGCCGAAGACGCGCGACGTCGGCACGGATGCGGGGGTCTCGGCGCGGGCCAGGGCGGCGAGGACGGAGAGGAAGAGGGGCTCGCCAACCGCGCCGGGCTCCTTGGTGCGGTCGAGCACGCCGAGGGTGCGCACGGTGTCGGGCAGGGCGGCGAGGAAGGCGGCGACCGGGAAGGGTTGAAAAAGGCGGACGGCAATCACGCCCACGCGCTCGCCGGACGCGTTGAGATGATCGGCGCCGGATTGAAGGGCCTCGACGCCGCTGCCCATGCAGACGACGGCGCGCTCGGCGCGGGGGTGGCCGTGGTATTCGACGAGCGAATACTTGCGGCCGGTGAGGCTGGCGAGCCGGGCCATGCAATCCGCGACCACGCGGGGGAAGGCGTCCACGGCGGTGTTCACGGTCTCGCGGCCCTGGAAATAAACGTCGGGATTTTGCGCGGTGCCGTGGATCTTGGGGCGATCGGGGGTGAGGGCGCGGGCGCGGAAAGCGGCGAGGGCGGCGGGGGCGATCATCGCGCGCAGCGTGGCGTCGGCCAGCGGGATGATTTTGGAAATCTCGTGTGAGGTGCGGAAGCCGTCGAAAAAGTGAATGACCGGCACGCGGCCCAGCAGGGTGGCGGCGTGGGCGACGAGGGCGAGGTCCTGGGCCTCCTGCGGGTGGTTGGAGCAGAGCAGGGCGCAGCCGGTGGGGCGGCAGGCCATGACATCGGAGTGGTCGCCAAAGATGGAGAGGCCCTGGGCGGCGAGGGAGCGGGCGGTGACGTGAAGCGCGAGCGGCAGTTGTTCGCCGGCGATTTTATACAGGTTGGGCACCATGAGCAGCAGGCCCTGCGAGGCGGTGAAGGTGGTGGTGAGGGTGCCCCCGAGCAGGCCGCCGTGCACTGCGCCGGCGACGCCGCCCTCGGACTGGAGTTGCACGACCTTGGGGACCTCGCCCCATAGATTGGGCCGGCCGGCGGCGGACCACTCGTCGGACGATTCGGCCATGGGGGAGGACGGCGTGATCGGGTAGATGGCGATGAATTCGCTGAGCCGGTAGGCGACGGAGGCGACGGCCTCGTTGGCGTCGCAGGTGACGTAGGCGGGCGCGACGCGGGTGGTCGGCTCGGCGGCGTCTACGGCAAGCGGGGCGGCGGGCAGGGTGGTGGACATGGGAAGGAGCGGGGCAGGGGGGAGGGTGGAAAACGGCGGCCTGAAGCGATGGGCGTAGCATGCCAAAATATACGCAGGACGTCTGCGCGGTGTTTGGCGAGGGGGACGCGGAAATTGCACGGCGGCGGTCGAGCCATCGAGGGGTTCGGTCACCGGTGCTCGATCAGCGGTGCTCGATAGTGTTGGCGAACGTTCCGCGACTGTATTGGCATCCAGCCGCCCGAGCCCATCCGACCAACCATGACCGCCTCCCCCGAATCCGTCCTGCGCAGCCGCGAGTTTGTGGATAAGCTGAAACGCACCCAGATCTACCGCGACTACGAGGAGGCGTTTCGCGAGACGACCGGCCTGCCGTTTAACCTGCGCCCGCTGGAGGCGTTTGACCTGACGCATCACCGCGATCCCAAAGAGAACCCTTTTTGCGCCCTGATGGCGGGCAAGAACAAGAGCTGCGCGGCGTGTTTGCAGCTACAGCGGCGGGTGGAGGACGAGGCGGGATTGCAGCCGGCCACGCTCAAGTGCTTCGCCGGGCTCTGCGACTCCTCGGTGCCGGTGCGGGTCGGCGAAAACCTCGTGGCCTTTCTCCAGACCGGCCAGGTCTTCCTTGAGAAACCCGATGCCAAACTCTTTGCCAAGACGGCCAGGCAGATCATCGCCTTTGGCACCGAGGTGGACCTCAAGCGCGTGGAGGAGGCCTGGTTTCAGGGGCGCGTGCTGGATCGGCGCCAATACGATTCGATCCTGCGCCTGCTCGGGATTTTCGCCCAGCATCTCGCCTCCCTGGGGCAGGAACTCGCGATCCAGTCCGAGCACGGGGAGGCCCCGCCGATCACGCGCGCCCGGGCGTTGATCGCCTCCCGCCACGACGAGGATATCGGCTTGGGCGAGGTGGCCAAGGCGGTTAACATGAGTTCATTCTATTTCTGCAAGAGCTTCAAAAAGGCGACCGGCATGACTTTCACCGACTACCTCGCGCGGGTGCGGGTCGAGAAGGTGAAAAACCTGCTGATCAACCCGCACAAACGCGTGAGCGAGGCGGCGTTCGAGTCCGGCTTCCAGTCGCTGTCCCAGTTTAACCGGGTGTTCCGGCGGATCGCCGGGCAGTCGCCCAAGCTCTACTGTGAACAGCTCCGGAAACGGCTCGCCCCGGTTCGCTGAGGGCGGGCCCGGCCACGCCCGCTCCTCGCTGGCAAACGCTGCAGAAAAGCGCGATCTCAAGGCTCGCCACCCGTTGCCAGGCCGCCCGCACGCCACGGCAGAGGGTTTCGCGTAATTCCGGCGCGAGGGGGGCGAGCGCATCCGGCTGGGTCCAGAACACCTCGATGGTCGCGCACTCGCCGGTCAGGTAAAAAGTCACCAGCGGGTTCAGCCCGCAACGACACTCGCCGGACTCGAGGCTCGGCGGGTCCGGGGCGTCGGACAGCACGGATTCCTGGCGCACGAGGGCGAGCGCGGAGGCCATGAGCGGGGTGAGAAGTTCGGGGGTGGCGAGCGCGCTCGACGGAGGCATCGCCCGCAACTGCTCCCGCCAGCGGGCGAGGATGCGCGGCGCGTGGCGGTCGAAGAGGGAGCGCGGGTCGCCGGGGTTCATCGCCGCGCAGCTTAGGCGCGTGCGGCGCGCGGCGCGCGGCGCTCCTTGGCTGACGCTGCGCATGGTTTGATCCGTGTTTAGATCGTATCCTCAGACATCCTGAGGTCTCCCGGAATCAAGGTGGG
>JBBRHC010000236.1:0-6161 GCA_038223295.1 Opitutales bacterium | reverse complement strand
ACCCCGCCCCCGCCTCGACGCCACCCCGCCCCAAGCCCGCCGCATGACGCCTCCCCTCGCCTACTGGGTTCACGACCTGAGCCCGTTTCTCGTCCGCTTCACCGACACTCTCGGCATCCGCTACTACGGCCTCGCCTACCTGGCCGGTTTCGCCGCCGGCTGGTGGCTGCTCTGCCTCTACGCGCGCAAAGGCCTCACCGCCCTCGACTCCCCCCGCGTCGGCGATCTCATGACCGCCCTCGTCATCGGCGTGTTGGTCGGCGGGCGCATCGGCTACTTTCTCTTCTACACGCCCGAGGAACTTCTCCGCGATCCGCTCGCCCTGCTGCGCGTCTGGGACGGTGGCATGGCCAGCCACGGCGGCTTCCTCGGCGTCGCCGTCGCGCTCGCGTGGAGCGGACGCAAATTCGCCCTGCCCTGGCGTCACCTCGCCGATCTCGTGGCCAGCGTCGCGGCCCTCGGCCTCTTCTTCGGGCGCGTCGCCAACTTCATCAACGGCGAGCTCTGGGGCAAAGTCACCCGCGTGCCCTGGGCGGTGATTTTCCCCGCCAGCGAGGCGCCCGGCACACCGGCCGAGCTCATCGCGCCCCGCCATCCCTCGCAGCTCTACGCCGCCGCGCTCGAGGGTTTGCTCCTGTTCGCCATCGCCCAGTGGCTGCTCTGGAAAACCCCTCTGCTCCGCCGCGCCCCCGGTCGCATCGCGGGCGTTTTTCTGCTCGGCTACGCCATCGTGCGCTCCGTGTCCGAGCTCTTCCGCGAGCCCGACGCCAGCCTCATCCTCGGCCTCAGTCGCGGCACCTTTTACTCCATCTTCTTCGTCTTCGGCGGTCTCGCCCTGCTCCTCGCGCCCACCCGCCCCCTCGCCCCCGTCACCGCCCCGGTTCCCCTTCCGGCCCCCACTCCGGCGCGCAAATCCCAAAACCCTCCGCCACCAGCGCCGCCCGCGCCGCCTTGAGCAAATCCACCGCGTCCGGCCCGTCGCCATGGACGCACAGCGTCTCCACCCGCCCCGCCCGCGCCAAGGCCAGTGCCTGCGCCACCGCCTCAGCCACCTCGTGCAACACCGCCCCCGGTTCGCCACGCGGCACCAGCGATCCATCCGCCCGATACGCGCGGTCGATAAACCCCTCCGCCACGTGGCGCACCCCGGCGATTTTCGCCGCCTCCCGCAGCGCCCCCGCCGGCGGCCCCACCAGCGCCGCCCCCGGCGCGAGCGCCCGCCAAGTCTCCGCGAAGAGCAACGCATGCGCCGCCTCGCGATTGAGAAAATGGTAGAGCGCGCCATGCGGTTTCACGTGCCGGATCGGCACCCCCGCCGCGTCCGCCACCGCTCGCAGCGCCCGCGTTTGATCGCCCAGGAGAATCCCCAGCTCCGCCAGCCCGATCACCTGCTCCCGCCGCCCGAAGCCCACCCGATCCGCGAAGCCCGGATGCGCCCCCAGCGCCACCCCGTTCCGCGCCGCCGCCGCGCACGCCGCCGCCATCGTCCCCGCGTCCCCCGCCCCGCCCTCGCCGACATCCGCATTAAGGTCCACACGCCGCCTCGCCGCCCCTGCCGCGACCATGTTACCCGCCCCTGTTTTTATAAAAATCATACATCATAAATCATCCATCATAAATCACCCGTTCCCCCGTCTCATCCCCAGCCCCACCTTCAGCCGCGCCAGATCCGCCGCCGCGCGCAGCCGCGCCTGCTGCGCCGTCGACACATCCGTCACCCGGAATACAATCTCCGCCCCCGGTCGCGCCTGCGCCAGCTTGGGCAAGTCTATCGACGCCACCTGCCCGAGTTGCGGATAGCCGCCTATCGTCTGCCCCTCCGCCATGAGCACGATGGGCTGCCCGTCCGGCGGGATTTGCACCGTGCCCGGCACCACCGGGCGCGAGGCCTGCGCCTCGGCCACCCGCTCCCCCGCGCCCGCGAAAACCTCCCCTTTCAGGCGCAGCCCCATGCGATCCGATTTCGCGCTCAGTTGATAACGCCGCCCCTCCAGCGCCCGCGCCCCCGCGCCCGACGCCACGTCCCCGAAAAACCGCTCCCAATCCAGCCCCGGCACCAGCCCCACCTCCACCACCGCGTCCCGCCCGGACGTGAGCACCGGCGACACCACCCGCCAGTTCCCCCCCACCCCGGCGACTCCGCTACTCTCCGCCGCCCCGTACACGATCTGGTCGCCCGCCACCAACGCCCGCCCGGCGTGGCCGCCAAACCCCGCGCCCACGTGCGTCGCCGCCCCGCCCAGCACCACAGGCACGCGCAACCCGCCCGCCACCGCCACATACAGCCGCGCCCCGCCGGCCAACACCGAGCAATCAATCACCTCCCCCGCCCCCACCGCGAACGGCCGCCCCATCGGCAGCCCCGCCACCTCCGCGCCGAGTAGCGCGATGGTCGTAGGCGCGCCAAACCGCAACACCGGCCCCACGTACGTGCATTCCAGCACCGCCGCCTCGCACGCGTTGCCCAGCGCCAGATTCACCGCCGCCGCCGCCCACGCGTCGAGCGCACCGCCCGCCCCCACGCCCCACGCCGCAAAGCCCCGCCGCCCCAGGTCCTGCACCGTGGTGAGCGCACCCGGCTTCACGATCTCGATCCGCCCCGCCGCCAGACCGCCCGGCGAGCTGCCCCGCGCGCGCGGCTTCGGCGGCGGCGGCGTGAACTTTTCCACCACCGCGAATTTCACCCGGTCCCCCGCCGCCAGCAGCGCCGGCTGCTCGCGCGCGAGGTCAAACAAGTCCGCGCCCGTGCGCCCGATGAGCTGCCATCCGCCCGGCGTCTCGCGCGGATAGATCCCGGTCTGCGTCCCGCCTATGCCCACGCTGCCCGCCGGCACCCGCAGCCGGGGCGTCGCCCGCCGCGCCGTCTCCAGCCCCGTCGGCAACCCGAACAAATACGGAAACCCCGGCGTAAACCCGATCGCCGCCACCACATAACTCGCCGCCACATGCGCCTTCACCACCGCCTCCGCCGGGCACTTCGCCGCCGCCGCCACCACATCGAGATCCGGCCCGTGCTCCCCGCCATAACACACCGGGACAACATGATCGCGCGGCGCCCTCGGCTTGGTCGCCTTGCCCTTGCCCGAGACGTGCCGCTCCAGCCACTCCGCCACCGCATGCCAGGGCAGCTCCCCCTGCGCGGTCGGCACCCGCTCCGGCTCGTAAACCACCGCCACGCTCGCATACGACGGCACGATCTCCACCACCCCCGCCAGCCGATCCCCGGTCAAACTCGACGCCAGCGCACGCACCCGGCCGAGCATCGCCGCGTCCAACTTGCCGTCCATTGTCACCAGGTAGGCCGTGTCGCCCATCGCATGCAGACTCATAAGCCCGCACCGTGACGCCCCGCCCCCCGCCGCACAAGCCCCCCGCGCGCCCCGCCCAGCTTATCCCGCCCTCCGCCCCCTCTGATAACCGGCCGGAATGGGTTGCACTCCGCCCTGCGACCACAACAACTCCAACTCTTTTACGCCATGCGCCGCTCCCACCTGCCCCCCCTCGTCTGCGCCCTCGGCGCACTCCTCCTCACCGCCTGCCGCAAGGACGAAATCGTCACCTACCGCGTGGTCAAGGACCCCACGCCCGCCACCCCGGCGCCCGCCGCGCCCGCCGCGCCCGCCGCCACTACCGCCACCTCACCCGCCTTCGCAGCGCCCCTAGCCTCCGACCCGATGAGCGACCAGGCGAAAATGGCCAACACCACCGTCACCACCGCCAGCGGCCCCGGCCTGGTCTGGGCCGTCCCCGCCGGCTGGACGCCCGGCCCCGAGCGTGCCATGCGCAAGGCCACCCTCCTCATCCCCGGCGCGGACGGCGCGCCCGGCGCCGAGCTCGCCATCACCGCCTTCCCCGGCGACGTAGGCGGCAACCTCGCCAACATCAACCGCTGGCGCCAGCAACTCTCCCTCCCGCCCATCGGCGCGGCCGAGCTCGGGGCCACCCTGGAACACCTCCACATCGGTGCTCTCCACGTCGACGTGGTCGAGCTCGTCGGCCCCGCCACCCCGCCCGCCGCGCCCCAGCGCGTGCTCGGCGCCATCGTGCCCCACGGCGGCGCGACCTGGTTTTTCAAAGTCACCGGCCCCGACGCCCTCGTCGCCCGCGAAAAACCCGCCTTCCTCGCCTTCATGCAAACCGTCCGCCCGCAAAACTAAGCCCGCGCCGCACCGCGCCGCCCGCTCTCGCTCCCACCGCACCGCTCCCGCCCGGCCCCCGCTCCGCCCCGCCATCCCACCATGCGCGAACTCACCCGCGAATTCGTTAAATTCTTCGTCTCGCTCAAGCTCACCGTCGCGCTCCTGGCGCTGTCCGCCCTGCTTGTCTTTTTCGCCACCCTCGACCAGGTCCACCTCGGCATCTGGGCGGTGCAGGAAAAGTGGTTCAAAAGCGTCATCGTCCTCCACCAGATCAAAGGCTTCCCCGTCCCCATCTTCCCCGGCGGCTACTTCATCGGCGCCCTGCTGCTCATCAACCTCGTCGCCGCCCACGTCCACCGCTTCGTCTTCTCCTGGAGAAAAGCCGGCATCCAGCTCGTCCACTCCGGCCTCATCCTACTCCTCCTCGGCGAACTCTTCACCGGCCTCTACCAGGAGGAATACCAGATGCGCCTGGATGAGGGCCAGACGCGCAACTACTCCGAAAGCTGGCGCTTCAACGAACTCGCCATTGTCGATGTCACCAAACCAGATGAGGAACTCGTCACCGCCATTCCCGAGCAACACCTCGCGCGTGGCAGACCCTTCGAGACCGCCGCCCTGCCCTTCAAAATCATCCCGCGCGCCTATTACCCGAACGCCTCGCTCATGATGCGCGAGCAGGTTCCCGCCAACCAGCGCACGGCGGAAAACCCCGCCAACCAGGGCCTCGGCCCGCGCCTCGCCATCACCCCGATGGCCAAGACCTATAAGATGGATCAGCGCAACCTGCCGGCCGCGCTGCTCGAACTCGTCACACCCGAGGGTGCCAGCCTCGGCACTTTTCTCGTCTCGACCATGCTGGTCGAGCCCGACTCCTTCACCGCCGCCGGCCGCCAGTGGCGGATAAACCTGCGCTTCCAGCGCTCCTACAAGCCCTACGCGCTCACCTTGCTCGACTTCAGCCACGACCGCTACGCGGGCACGGAGATTCCGAAAAACTTCTCCAGCCGTGTTCGCCTCGCCACCCCCGACGGCAGCGAGGACCGCGAAGTGCTGATCTTCATGAACAACCCCCTGCGCTACGACGGCCTGACGTTCTACCAGGCGGGTTTCGACAACAACGACCGCACCACCGTCCTCCAGGTCGTGCGCAATCCGTCCTGGGTCATCCCCTACCTCAGTTGCCTGCTCATGTCCGTCGGCCTGTTTTGGCAATTCGGCTGGCACCTCCTCCTCTTCACCGCCCGCGCCGGCGGACCCAAATCAGCCGCCCCCGCCGCCCCCGCCCCGCCCCCCCCGGTGTTCGCGCTCGGGCTCGTCCTCGCCCTGCGCGTCCTCGCCGGCCTGGTCGGGCTCTGGGTCGGTGCCTCGGCCGACGGCACACCCGCCACCGTAGCCCTCACCGTGCTGCTCGCCGAGTTTCTGGTCTGCGCCGCCTTGCTGGTCGGCCTGGTCTCTCGCCGCCCCTGGGTCGGCGGCCTGCTCCGCGCCTACGCTTGGTTTTCCCTCGTCCTGCTCGCCGGCGTCATCGCCTACGGTTTCCTCGGCGGCGACATCTACGACGCCATCCTGCGCTGGGTCATCATCGGCGTCCACGCCCTCACCGCCGCCGCCCTCCTGGCTCTCGCCCGCGCCTTCGCCCGACCCGAAACCCGCGCCTACCTCGCGCCCGCCCCGGCCACCGCCTGATCCCCGAACCGAAGCGCCATGAAAAAAATAATCCCCCTCCTGCTCCTTCTGCTCGGGGTAGCCTACGTCACCTCGACCCTCCTGCCCCAGGCCGACCCGGCCGGCACACCCGACACCATCGCCTTCGGCCGCCTCCCCGTGCTGGTCGGCGGGCGGATCAAACCCCTCGATACCGTCGCCCGCACCACCCTGCTCCAGTTCCAGGGCCGCCAGACTGTGCGCCTCGCCGACGGCACGAAACTCACGCCCTCCCGCTGGCTGGCCGAAGTCCTGCTCGACGACAAAAAATCCGCCACCCGCCAAGTTTTCGAAATCGTCCACCCCGACGTCCTC
>JBBRHC010000235.1:0-6162 GCA_038223295.1 Opitutales bacterium | reverse complement strand
TGCGCCATCTCATCGGCTCCAACTCCGCTTTTCGGGTTTAAAGCTGCCCGCTGAAGGCTGGGTGGAGGAGGGATTTTTTCAGGGCCGCCAGCGCAGCGAGCTTTTGCCGGTAGAGGATTTCGAGGCGTTGGGTTTCGGTGGCGATGGCGTCGAGTTTGGCGACGATCAACTTCTGCCCTTTCAATTCTTCGGGATACGAAATCGAGAACTCTTGAATCTGCGCCTTGGTGATTGCTTGCCGGGTTGAACCGCCTTCTTCGCCTGTTTTGAGAAGCTGGTCTTTGTAAGGTTTTAAAATCAGCAGGTAGTGTAGAAATTCGGCGTCCAGCTTGTTGGCGATTGGTCGAATAATTGAAACGTGCTGGTCGACGCGCGCGGGCAAAACGCCCTCTGGCGCTAGGCAACGCCGGGCGACTGAAGCGCCCGTGATGTTGAGCAGGACATCGCGCGGCTGCACGACGACATTTGAAAGCTCGTCAGCTTGGGTGTCATCAAGGAAGGCAAGCTTCCGAAGACGGAAGCCCATGTCATGCACGTTTAAACTGCGAATCAGGGAGATGCCTTCTTCTTTGTAGGATTCTTCGCCGCCGCGAGGAGTTGCTCCGCCGCCAATTTTTGTCGTCAATGCCTTTAATTGTTTTTCCACCCACCCGTTGCCGCGGTGGTTGAAGACGGATTGGAGGTGGCTTTGAAACAGCGCACGGGCGTTTTGGAGGTTCTTTTCGGCGGTGGCTTGGGCGGTGGCGAGGCCGGCAAACGCTCCGTCCAGCACGCCGACGATCCGCTGCTGTTCGGCCAGCGATGTGGGATAGCAGATTTCTAGCGGCTCAAGATTGGTTCGCTTGATTTGTGGCTGCGCCGCGCCGGTGATCGCTTTGGAAATGTCGATACCACCTCGGAATAAATATTCCAAGAAGCGCATGTCGATGAGTCCATCCTTGGGCCCCACAACCATCGCGTTGCCTGTAATCCACGACTTAGGTTCTGAGATGTTGACCGCCCCGCATGTCGCACCACGGCAGGTAATGAGAAGTTGGGGATCTTCGTGGTTAAATTTGTCGTAGCGACCGATGACCGTTTGCGCCGAAAACGTTATATGCACCGTTCTCAACCATTTCCTTTCCCGAAATGGTCTTTGGCTGATGCATCACACAGATATCGCCGAGCGTCTTCGTTTCCCACCCCGTCTTCATGCGAGCAGCCCCCTTCGGCTTGGTTCAGGGCGCGCTTGATGGGTGCTCATGTGCGTTTCTTCCCGTCCGGCAGTTTGAGCAGTCGGTTGTCCGCCGAGAGCAGTTTCAGCGGGTGGATGGCGATTTGGTTTTGGCGGGCGAGGCGTTCGGGCTGGGGCAGGCTTTGGGCGATGAAGAGGGCGTTGAGGTTTTCCAAATTGGAGAGGCACACGAGCTGGGCGCTGGTGGCGTGGTCGCGGAGGTTGCCTTTGTCGCCGGGGTTTTGGCTGCGCCACTGCGCGGCGGTCTGGCCGAAGAGGGCCATGTTGAGCACGTCGGCTTCGCTGGCATAGACTTGGCTGGTCTGCGCCTTGCCCAGCTCGGGCGGGATGAGGTGAGTCTGGATAGCGTCGGTGTGGATGCGGTAGTTGATCTTCGCGAGGTTGCGCCGGATATCCCAGCCGAGGGTCTGGCGCTCGGTTTCCTTGAGGCGTTGAAATTCCTTTATGAGGTAGAGCTTGAACTCGACAGAGATCCACGAGGCGAACTCCAGCGCGATGTCGAGATGCGCGCAGATGCCGCCGTAGCGCCCGGCCTTGGACTGGATGCCGATGGCTGCGGTGCGCTCGATCCATTGTTTGGCGGTGAGGATGAAGCTGTTGAGGCCGGAGTCTTTTATAATCCCATCGAATTCGATGGGTTTAAAACTAGGGTTATTGATCTGCTCCCAGAGGCCGAGGAATTCGAGGGTGTTACGGTTGCGGAGCCAGTTGGAAATGAAGTAGTCGGTGCGCTCCGCGTCTTTTGTAGCGGGCGATGTCGGTCAGGCAGACATAGTCCTGGTCGTTGACGCCGGTGAGGCGAACTTCGCGAGCGAGGACTTCGATTTTTTTGCTCACGCCATGCTCTTGGCCCAGCTAATTTCTCTAACCAATGGTTGGAGAATTGGGCGATCCCGGTATCCGCTATAAAACTGGCGCATAAACCAGAGGTTGGACGCCGAAAAACCATTGCGCCCCGGAAACTCAATCTGGAGGTCATGGGCGAGGGTTAGCACGACGGCTTTCCCCCAACCGAGGGTCTACTGTTTCTGGTGGATGGACTGGCCGAGTTCCCGGTAAAGGGAGACGAGCCCTTTATTCACCGCCCGCATCGCCTGGTATTGGGCGGAGCGGATGCGGGCCTTCACGTCGGTGTGGAAGGCAGGGTAGCCGGGCGTGGTGAGTTTGCTCATGGCAGCAACTTCTGGATAGTGGCCAAAACGTCGGCGCTCTCGGCGTCGAGGGCGGCGATTTCAGCCATGATGTCCTGCGGGCTGCGGTGCGTGACCTCCTCGCCGCCATTGGGGTTCTTGACCGACAGGTCGTAGGTGGCGGGGTCGATGGTGGCGGCGTCCACGCTCCAGCTTTTGGGCGAGTCGGCGAAGGTCGCTTGGAGTGAGACGAACTCGGCGAGGTCGGCGTCGTTGAGCGGGTTGGTCTTCCCCATGTTGCGGCCGGGGTCGAGCTGGTAGAACCACGTGCGGCGGGTGGGCGCGCCTTTCTCGAAAAAGAGGACGACGGTTTTTACGCCCGCGCCCTGGAAGGTGCCGCCGGGGCAATCGAGGATGGTGTGGAGGTTGCAGCTTTCGAGGAGGTGCTTGCGCAGGCTCACCGAGGCGTTGTCGGTGTTGGAGGGGAATATGTTTTTGATGACGATGCCGGCGCGTCCGCCGGCCTTCAGGATTTTGATAAATGCTGGAGGAAGAGGAAGGCGGTCTCGCCGGTGCGGATGGGGAAGTTTTGCTGGACCTCGGGGCGCTCTTTGCCGCCGAAGGGAGGGTTGGCGAGGACGACGTCGAAGCGGTCCTTATCCTGAATGTCGGCGAGGTTTTCGGCGAGGGTGTTGGTGTGGACGGTGTTTGGCGCCTCGATGCCGTGCAGGATCATGTTCATGACGCCGATGACGTAGGCGAGGGACTTCTTCTCCTTACCGTGGAAGGTGCGCTCCTGGAGGGCGCGGTCCTGCGCCCATGTTTTTTGATCTTGGCCTCGTAGAGGTGGGAGAGCTCGTGTTTCTCGACCTGGGAGTCGAAGCGGAGCTCGTCCACATGGTCGATGATCTCGCGCAGGTTGTAGCCGCTTTGGATGCGGTTCTTAATCTCGGAGAAGATCTCGCCGGTCTTGTATTCGATGGTGCCGGGGCCGGTGGCGCGCTGCTTGAAGCCGGTGAGGCAGGGGAAGAGCCGGGTGTTGACGAAGGCGGTGGGGTCGTCTCCGCCGAGGGCGGTGTTGTGGTCGATCCGGCCATCCTTGGCGCGGGGGGCGGCCCAGCTTTCCCAGCGGTAGGGCTTTTCGAGGATGAAGGTGTATTTGCGGCCGTCGAGGGTGGCCTCGGTGGCCTTGTCGGCCTCGAGGGCGTCGAGTTATTTGAGGAAAAGAATCCAGGACGACTGCACGGTGTAATCCAGCTCGCTGGTGCAACCGGCGTCCTTCCAGAGGACGTCGTCGATGTTCTTAAAAGTTTGTTCAAACATGGGGGGAAGCGTGGCTCGCGGGAGGAGCGGCGGGCGGGAGGAAAGCGCCGGTTGTGGGGAGGGCAAGCGGCCGGCGCAACGCTCGGTTCGGAGAGAAAAGCCGGGGACGAGATACAAACCGGTGAAGAACGGCCCGAAGCTTTTTTCGGCGGCAACAGGCATAGCGGCCCCCCGTGAAAACGACACCCGCGGCGCGGCAGTCTTCAGGGGGCCGGAAACGAGGGCTCAGGCGGCCGGTTGGCCGGGCATTTTGGGGGAGTCGACGGCGCGGAAGTAGAGGGCGCGTTCGAGGAGTTCGCCGACGGCGAATAGGACGAAGGCGGGGAGGGGCTGCGCGAAGGCGAAGAGGGCGGTGGCGGCAAGGCCGAGGGCGAGGCGGGCGCGGGCGTGGGGGCGGAGCGGGCCGGCGTGGAGGCGGGCGGAGACGGGAGAGGCGCCGAGCAGGGCGCGCTCGGCGAAGAGCTTGGCGGCAAGCGCGGCGGCGGCGAGGGGCGGGACGAGAAAGGCGAGGGCGGTGACGAGGACGGTGCCACCCATGCGGGCGAAGGTGTTGGCGGGACGCCAGAAGTGGCGGCGGGTATCGATGTAGATCATCGCGCTGCAAAACACGCCGGCGGCGGTCACGGCGACGGCGGCGGAAGTGACGGCGAGAGGGACGAGTGACCCGTGGCTGCTGACGAGTTTGGTCAGGTCGAGAAGGCGGGGGGAGATCGGAATCCCTGCGCTCCCGAGCAGGGCTACGAGGTCGGGGACGTGGGGGAGCGCGGCGGTGAGGGCGACGAGGGGGGCGGCGGCGCCGAGGATGACGGCTTCGCGGGAGAGCCACGAGCGGCGCAGGCCGAGGAAAATGCGCCAGGCACGCAGGGGTTGGCCGAGATGGGCCACGCTGGCGGCGAGGGCGAGGAAGAAGAGCACCGCCGCGGTGCTGATTTGAGATTTGAAATCTGAGATTTCAGATGCAGCGAGCGCAGCGAGCTGAAGACCGAGGGCTAGTTGGGTGCCGGTGAGGAGGGCGACGAGGGCGAGGTGGGCGTGCTGGGGACGGAGGGTTTCGGCGTCGGCGGCACGCAGGGTGGTCGGTCGGGGGCGGGCGGAGACGTAACGGGTGGTGGGGCGGGTGTAGGCGGGGTCGGCGGCGAGGGCGATGATGGGATCGGCGGCGGATTGGATGATGGCTGATGGAGAACGGGCGATGAAATCGGAGGCGGAGGCCGGGCGAGTGCTCGGGGTTCCCGAGGTGACGAGGACGACGCGGATGGCCTGGGTGGGGCAGGCTTGGGCGCAGGCGGGGGCCTCGCCGGCGGCGAGGCGGCCTTGGCAAAGATCGCACTTACGGACGATGCCGAGGCGTTCGTTGTATTTGGGGACGTCGTAGGGGCACTTTAGGATGCAGTAACTGCAACCGATGCATTGGTCGTCGAGGTGGCGGACGATGCCGGTGATGGGATCTTTTTCGTAGGCCAGCACAGGGCAGCCGTTGAGACACGCGGGGTCGGCGCAGTGGTGGCACGCGGTGGTGACGGTTTGCTGAAAGGATGATGGATGATGGGAGATGGGTGATGGTTCGAAAACCGGGGCGGCGAGGGCGGAGAGGCCGTAGACTAGGCCGACGTCGCGCCAGGTTTCCTCGTTGTCGAGGCCGTTGAGGGAATGGCAGCCGGACACGCAGGCCTTGCAGCCGGAACAGGAATCGAGATCGACCTCGAAGGCGTATTGCTGGCCGGGGGCGGGCGCGGTGAGCGGGATGAGTTCGCGGAAGCGCTCGGCCCGCCAGGCGGAGGGTTGCAACGCGTGGGCGGTGGCGGCGCGGGTGACGGGGGTTTGCAGCTTTTGCTGGTCGGCGAGGAGCTCGGCGAGGAAGGGCTGAAGGGGATCGGGAACCAGGGAGGCAGGAGCTAGAAGCGAGGAGCTAGAATCCAGAAGGACGGAATCGTCACGCTTGAGTCGGGTGGTGGGCATGGTTTGGACTTCTCGCTTCTAGCTTCTTTTCCGCCGCTCAATACACGTCGCGTTGGTAGCGCTTGGTGGTGCGGAGGGACTGGACGTAGGCGGCGGCTTCGACGGGGGTTTTACCGCCGGCGGTTTCGATGATTTGGTGGAGGGCGGCGTCCACATCCTTGGCCATGCGGGAGGCGTCGCCGCAGACGTAGAAATGAGCACCGGCCTCAAGCCAGGCCCAGAGTTCGGGGGCGGCGGCGAGCATGCGTTGTTGGACGTAGATTTTTTCGGGTTGGTCGCGGGAGAAGGCGAGGTCGAGGCGGGTGAGGACGCCGGTGGCTTGGAGGGATTCGAGCTCTTCGCGGTAGAGGAAATCGGTGGCGGCTTTTTGGTCGCCGAAGAAGAGCCAGTTTTTGCCGGGGGCGCGGGCGGCGGCGCGGTCTTCGAGGAAGGCGCGGAAGGGGGCGATGCCGGTGCCGGGGCCGACCATGACCATCGGGGCGTCCGGGTTGGCCGGCACGCCAAAGCCGTGCGACG
>JBBRHC010000234.1:0-6175 GCA_038223295.1 Opitutales bacterium | reverse complement strand
CGCCGCGGTCTCCGTACCCCTCCCACCCGCCGCCGACGCCCGCCTCTTCCTCCGGGTCACCGTGGCGGAATAGAGCCCCTCCTTTCTCCCCACTCGGCGCGGAGGCCCGACGACGTAGCCACGTTCGCGAGCCGGGTCAGGCCTCCATCAGGCCCATCAGCTCCCCGCCCACCGCGTCCGCCAGCAAACGCCCGCGCCGGGTAAGGCGGATTGTGTCCACCGCCATGCCGTCCGCACCAGCGCCTCGCTCCAGCAGCCCGGCGCTCGTCAAACGCGCCAGCTCCGCGTCCAGCGCCCCCCAGCCCTTCACGCCCGG
Source organism: Opitutales bacterium (assembly GCA_038223295.1). Lineage (GTDB taxonomy): Bacteria > Verrucomicrobiota > Verrucomicrobiia > Opitutales > Opitutaceae > IMCC26134_A. The sequence continues at coordinate 5,859 of JBBRHC010000234.1, read as the reverse complement.
GAAGCGTGCGCGCAGCGCCGCGAGATCCACGCCGTCGTTCAGGCGCAGTCCAAACACCAACGCGTCCTCCACCACCAGCCCCTCGCTCAATTCCACCCGGTCCTCCGTCATGCGCTCGCCGCGGACGACCTGCGCGCCCCACTTTTCCAGATCCGCCGGATTGCCCCCCCGCCACCCGCCGTGCTGCCCCGCCGCCGAGGGGCCGATGCCCACCCACTCGTGCATGCGCCACGTATTCAGGTTGTGGTTACACACGTGGCCGGGACGGGCGAAGTTCGATACCTCATACTGGGCGTAGCCCGCCTCCGCCAGCTCGTCCCAGGTGCGTTCATACATCCGCGCCTCGTGCTCGGCGTCGAGCTTCACCTTACCCTGGGAAAGCTTCACCCACAGCTTGGTGTCCTCCTCGAAGGTCAGGCAATAGGTGGAGATGTGGTCCGGCGCCAGCCCCGCCGCCGCGCGCAGGTCCGCCAGCCAGGCCGTCTCATCCTGGCCGGGCAGGGCGAACATGAGGTCGAGATTCACGCTCGAAAAACCCGCCGCGCGCACCCGTTCGTAGGCGCGCAACACTTGCTCGCGCGTGTGCTGGCGCCCCAGCGCTTCAAGCAGGGCGGGGGAAAAACTCTGCACGCCCATCGAGACGCGCGTCACGCCGAGTTCCTTCAGCACGGCCAGCCGGGCCTCGGTCACCGAGGCGGGCGCCAGCTCCACCGTCCACTCCGCCGGCTGCCCGCCGCAAGCCGCGCGCACGCTTTCGCCCAACGTGCGCAGGTCGTCCGGCGCCAGCAGTCCGGGTGTGCCGCCCCCCCAAAAAACCGTGTCCACCGGGCGACGCCACTCCACCAGGGCGAGCTCCCGCCCCACGTTGTCCAGATACCCCGTCACGCCTTCGCGGGTGGGCGTGGTCTGATAAAACGCGCAAAAATCGCACGTGCTCGCGCAAAACGGCACGTGCACATACAGGCCCAGAGGACTGCGCGCAAAAGCCCTCGCCAGGCCCGAAGCGGACGCGGCCGGGGAGTTGATTTCGTGCGTTGCCATGGAAGGGTTGCCCATTTTCTCTGTCGGCCTACTCGATATCCAAATCGCGATGCACCACCAATCTGTTTTCTACCTGCCCCGCGTTATTCGCGCCGTTTTATGCGCCGCGGCCCTCGCGCTCCTCGCCGGTTGCGACCTGAAAATCGCCGACCTCACCCCCAAGGTTCTCCCCGAGAATCCGTCCCGCATCTACACCTTCGCCATCCGCGTCGCGCCGAAAAACACCACCATCCTCCGCGACAGCATCCGGACGACCATCGTGGTGGACGGACAGATCCACCCCATGGGCACCGGCGCCCTCGGCCGCGACATCTTCGAGTACGAGTTCCAACTCCCGGCCGGGCGCGACGAACTCGCCTACTACCACATCATCGACTACAAGACCGAGGACCAAAACGGCATCATCCGCAATCGTCAGGTCTACACCGAGATCACCCGCACGCGCGTCGTCGGTCGCTACGTGCTCACCATGGAAACCAACCGCGGCCCGGTCGGTGCCCGCATCAGCGTCGTCGGCCGCGGCTTCGGCAACGCCGATATCATCAAGTTCGACGACCAGCCCGTGCGCACCGTGAACGAGTCCGCCAATTCCCTCAGCTTCTACGTCCCTGCCGTCGTGCCCGGCCGCAACTACCGCGTCACGCTCGAAGGCGCCGCCGGCAGTTCCCCGGTGGGCACCTTCCGCGTCGATCCCGCCGTCCTGGATGTTTCCCCCGCCCGGCTTTCCCTCACCCAGGGCGCCAGCCAGCCGCTCACGTTCACCATCCCTTCGCCTGCCTCCGCCGGCGGACAACTGCTCGATATCACCACCGACATCCCGGATAGCGTGATCATGACCGAGGCCATCGTGCCGGAGGGCCAATCCACCATCACCGTGGACGTCAAGGGCGGCAAACCGGGCTCCGGCAACCTCTTCCTCAAGGGCTACGGCTCCGCCGGCGAGATCACCATTCCCGTCACCGTGCAGTAAACCCCGCCCCGGAAGTCCGCGCCTGCCTCACGGCGAGTCAGACTCAGGCAGCCACCCTTTCCTTCGCGCGGAGCCCACCCGGCTCCGCGTTTTTTGCGCCCCGCCCCTGCTTTCCCGGCCGCCGCCTCACTGCCCCAGCCGGATCGTCACCACCACGGGCCGATGGTCGCTCGCCGCCGCCACCGCCGCCCACGGCTCGCCCACGATCCTGGCCCGCACGCGCCCCTCCTGCTCCGGCTTTTTCCCACCCCCGACCGACTTCGGATCGTCAACGCCGGCCCCGCCGCCGAGCAGCGCGGCGGATACGAACACGTGGTCAAATCGTGAATACGACGCCGTGCGCCCGTAGGCGTGCGTCCAGCGCTGGCGCCGCTCATCCGCCGCGTCGATCCAGGTCGAAATCCCGGTCTTCCCGCGCGCCTGCACCGCCCTGAGCGCGCGGCTGCCGGGCGTGTCGTTAAAATCTCCCGCGATCACGAAGCGCGCCGTCGCCGGCTCGGGAAAAAGCTCCAGCACGCGATCGCGCACCGCCTGCGCCTCCGCCACGCGTTGATCCTCCGCCGCCGGATCCTCCTTCGTCTCCGTGATGCGGCTCTTCAGATGCACCACGAAGAGCGTCACCGCGCCCGCCGTGGTCGGCACCTCCACCTGGAGCAGCCCGCGTTTGACCTCCTCGGCGTGCTCCGCCCCGCGTCGCTTCGCCCGCAGATCGCGATGCAAGGTCACCCGCCCCAGCGGCACCCGGCTCAACACCGCGAGCCCGCGCGCCTCGTCCGCGCCCTCCGGCGCCTCGCCAAACGCATACTCGAGGCCCTCGCTGCGCAGATCCCGCCGCAGCTCGGCCAAAAACTCCGGCCCGCCCACTTCCTGCAACGCGAGCACGTCCGCATCCATCGCCGCGATCACCGCCCGCAGCGCCGCCTTCTCCGCTTCCGGTTTCGGATACTCCGGCCGGAAACCCCCGTCCGCCAGCCGCCGGTCCGCCAGCGTGTAGTTGGCCAGATTATACGTTCCCACCGTCAGCGTCTCGGCCCCCAGCACCCCCGCCAGGAAGCATGCCACGCCCGCCGCGATCACCATCCGCCATGCCCTTCCGCCCCGACCGGTTTTAGCGTCCATGGGCGCGCCTCAGCGGTTTCCTTTTCCGGCTTTCCCCGCCCCGCCCACCAGCGCGCCCTCCCGCTCCACCAGCGCCGGATGCGAATAATAGACCGCGCTGAACAGCGGGTGCGGCGTCAGGTTCACCAGACTCTTCGAGGCCAGCTTGCGCAGCGCCGCCACCAGCGGGGCCGGTCCGCCCATCGCCTCGCGCGCAAACGCATCCGCCTCGAACTCGTGTTTGCGCGACACCCGATTCCCCAGCGGCGCGAACCAAAAAGTCACCAGCCCGCTGGTCAGCCCGAACAACAAAAACGCCGGCGCCAGCTCCCCCGCCGGAAAGCCGAAGCCCGGATTGAACCAGTCCCCGCGCGCCAGCGCCGCGATCACCCAAAAACCCGCGAATTGCAGCGCCGCCGAGGTCGCCAGCATCTTCGGGATGTGCCCGCGCCGGTAGTGGCCCACCTCGTGCGCCAGAACCGCCTCGGTCTCCTCCTCCGTCAGTTGGTTCAGCAATGTATCCAGCAAAACGATACGCCGGAAACGCCCGAACCCGGTGAAAAACGCGTTCGCGTGCCCGCTGCGCTTGCTCCCGTCCATCACCTCGATGGTCGAGGCCTGGAAGCCCGTGCGGTTCGCCAGCGCGAAGAGCCGTTCGCGCAGCGCGCCTTCCGGCAGCGGGGTCAGTTTGTTGAAGATCGGCAGGATCAGCCGCGGATACAGCACCACCATCAACAACTGAAACCCGAACAACAGCGCAAAGCCCCACATCCACCACGCCTCGCCCACCCAACCCACCAGCGATAGCAGCCCCCAAAGGAGCGGAAACCCGATCGCCAGACTCAGCGCCATGCCCTTGATTTTATCCATCACCCACAACCCCGGCGCCGTCTGGTTAAAACCAAAGCGCGCCTCCAGCCGAAACGTTTCCCACCACTCGAAGGGCAACCCGGGCACCCCCGCCAGCAGCAGCGCCGCGATGATGAACAGCGCGTCGTCCCACTTCGCCCCCGGCGCCCACGCCCCGACCTGCGCGAAAAGCCACGGCAACACGCCGCTCGAGAGCAGCAGCACCAACACGCCCGCCTCAAAGACCAGCGACACCGCCGAGAAGCGGTTTTTCGCCAGCGTGTAGGTCGTGCTTTTGCCAAACGTCGCCGCATCCACCATCGCCGCCACCGCCGCCGGCGGCTTCTCCGCGTGCCGCAGCACCTCGCGGCGATTCAGCGCCGCCAGCCCGAGCTGCGCCGCCAAACGCGCCGCGATCAATCCCCACGCCGCCACCATCACGTGTTCCGTAGCCATATTGTCACCACCCTCAGCTCGCCGCCGCGCCGCGCGCGAGCCCAGAAACTACCCCGCACGGCTATCTGCCGCGCCGACGACCGTTTCTCGAATTTCGCCTCATTGCCCTTCTCCCTGATTTCCGCCTCGCCACTTCGATGCAACCCTCGCGACTCTTCCAACGTCTATTGCCCAAGATGCCTCGTCTTTCACGCCCCGCCTCCTCTCTCCTCACCGCCCTTTCCGTCTTCGCCCTCGCGAATCTGAGCGCCCAGGAAGCCCCCCCCGGCCCCGCGCCCGAAACGACCGAAACACCAGCGACACCCCCGCTCCCCGAAACGCCCGCGCCGGCCGAGCCCGCCCCCGGCGAGCCGACGCCGCCCGCGCCCTCGCCTCTCCCCGAACCCCCGCCCGCCGCGCGTTTCCGCCCCACCCAACCCACCCAACCCACCCAACCCACCGCGCCCGCCGTCGCCCCCAAGCCCCCCGAGGAGACCGTCGGCCCCCTCATCCTGCGCAACGAGAAGCGCGACCAGGTTCTCGATCTCTACGAGCGCTGGACCGGCAAGGTCCTCCTCCGCCCCGCCTCCCTCCCCGAGGCCGAGATCACCCTCACCCTCGACAAGCCCCTCCCGAAGTCCGAGGCCCTCCGCGCCATCGAGACGCTTCTCAGCATGCACAACATCGGCCTCACCCAGCTCGGTGAGCGCTTCATCAAGGTTTCCCAGCTCAACGTCATCCGCGCCGAGGCCCCCGACTACATTGAGGGCAGCACCCTCGATTTCCCGCCCAGCGGCCGCATCGCCACCAAGCTTTACGTCCTCAACTTCCTCCGCGTCGCCGAGTTCATCCCCCAGGTATCCCAGTTGCTCAGCCCCGCGCTTGGCGCCGCCCCCATGGTGTTTGAGAAGAGCAACTCCGTCCTCATCACCGACACGCTCTACAACCTCCAGCGTATCGAGCAACTCATCGCCACCCTCGACCGCCCCGCCTCCGCCTCCCAGGCGGTCAAGGCCTACACCGTCGTGAACGCCAAGGCCTCCGACCTGGTCAACAAACTCCGCACTCTCCTCAGCGGCCCCCTCGCCGCCCAGATCGGCACCACCACCACCTACCAGGCCGACGACCGCACCAACGTCATCCTCCTCATCAGCGACGTCCGCGAACAGGCCTTCTTCGACGACCTCATCTCCCGCCTCGACGCCGAAGCCTCGCCCAACACCCGCAGCGAGGTCATTTTCCTGAAACACGCCAACTCCACCGAGGTCGAGGCCCTCCTCTCCAAACTCATCACCGGCCAGAGCACCGCCGCCCAGCGCGAGGCCGGCTCCGCCGGACGTCTCTCCGGCACCCGCCTCAACCCCACGCCCGCCGCGCCCGCCGCCAACGGCGCCCCACCCCCGCCCGCCGCCGCCGGCCTCGTCTCCGATACCGCCGCCTCGGAAGAGTTCTCCAGCCTGCTCACC
>JBBRHC010000233.1:0-6223 GCA_038223295.1 Opitutales bacterium | reverse complement strand
TGTGCACGCGGCGCAGCACCTCGCGGCGGCGTTGGGCGTGGGGCAGGGGGAGGATGCGTTTCTCTATGAGCTCAATCCGGGACTGCTCGCCGGCCAGGGACTGACCGAAGACGTGCTGGAGAAAACGCTGCCCGTCGTGCTGGAGCGCGTGACCACGCTGCTGGGTGAGCGACTGGCCACGGGTAGGGTTGTTTTCTAAGCTCGCCCGTTTTGCGTGCCGGGCGCGCGTGTTCCGCTCCGTCTGGCTTGTCGATTCAAGACCGCGTTTGCGGTGGCCCGCCGCGGGAGCGGCGGGATCCCCGTGCTCCCGCACAGGGCCACAAAGAGTACGCCCGGATCGGGCTGCATCGCTCAGGCCAGTGATACCGTGATCGTGCGGTCGGGCATCTTGACGGTGAGCTGGCCGGTCCCGAGTTCGAGGTGCAACGTGCGGTTGACCGTGCCCCCGACTTCCGCGCCGGCGACGCGACATCCATACACGCCCAACATGCGCTTCACGGCCGCGATGTTGCGTTCGCCGATTTTGAAGCTGTCGGGGCCGGAGAGCACCGAGGCGCCCCCGGCGACGTATATTTTGCAGCGGCCGAGCTGGGCTTTCATGCCGGTGAGACCGTTGAACAGGACCGGTATGCCGGTGTCGGCAAACATGGCTGGTTTCGCGGCGGCTTTCGCGGCCGAGAGCGAGGAATCGGGCAGCATGAGGTGGAGCAACCCTCCCGTCCGCGCGACGGCGTCGTAGGCGACGAGGCCGATGCACGAGCCGAGAGCGTAGGTGCTGATCGTCATGTGCGTCTGGTTGGCCACGGCGAACTCGGCCACGCCGACGACGATGCGCTGCGCGAAAAGACTTTGGATGCTCGGGGAGCCGGCCATGGGGTGGGTCAGGAGAAAACGAGCAGGCGCTGGCTGATCGGGGCGAGCAGGTTGTGGCTGCGGATTTTGGTGATCGTGCCGGAATTCAGGGACTGGCCTTCGCCGACCAGGAGCAGGCCGTGCGGGCTGTAGAGCCCGCCGGCGAGGACCATGCCGGGCTTGAGGTCCTCCATCATCACTTCGCGCACGCTGCGCGGCAGCGGCTGGAGCCGCGTGGTGGTGCGGAAGAGGCGCACGGCCTCGGGATCGAGGGCTTTGCCAGACTGGGCGTCGAGCAGCTCCAGGGCTTGTTCGGAGGGCAGGCTCGACTCGACAAAGACCACGGCGACGGCGAGGCAGCGGGCCGTCCACGGGATCGCTTCGCGCGCGAGCCCGTCGGGGTAACCGGTGCCGTCGAAGCGTTCGTGGTGGGCGCGGATGGTTTCCCCGACGAGGTGGCGGTCGTCGAGATGGGCGACGAAGGTCTGGCTGTAAACGGGGTGGTTGTGGATGCCGGAGACCTCGCGTTCGCTGAGACGGTCGGGATCGCCGCGGAAAATGCGGAACACCTCGCGTGACACGCCGATGAGGCCGAGGTCGCAAAGTCGAGCGCTGGTCTTGAGGATCTCGCCCTGCTCGGGGGTGAGGTGCGCGGAGGCGGCCATCTGCGTGGCGATGGCGACGATGGCCTGGGTCTGGCCGGCGAGGTAGGGGTCGTAGGTCGCGAGAATGCGGCTGCACAATTCGAGCGAATGGTCGTAGCGGCGGGCGAGTTCCTGATTGGCCTTGTCGAGGGCGCGGCGCTGGGCTTCGAGGGCGGAAACCTGCTCGGCGAGCGATGTGTTCGCGCGCGTGAGTTGCTGGTTGAGGTCGGAGGCTTGCGCGAGGAGGCGTTTGTTTTGAACGGTGAGTTCGTAGCGGTTCACGGCGTTCTGCACCGCGACGATGAGTTCCTCGCGCAACCACGGCTTCGCGAGGAATCGGTAGATTTCGCCTCTGTTGATGGCCTCGACGAGCGTGGGCAGGGAAACGGCGGCGGTCACGAGCACGCGGGTGGCGTCGGGCTGGATGCGCTGGCACTCGACGAGAAAATCCATGCCCGACATCACGGGCATCATGTGATCGGAGATCACGACGCCGAAGGCGCGTTGCTGGAGCAAGTCGAGGCCGCGACGGGCGTCGGTGGCGGTGACGACGTGGAATTGCTGACGCTCGAGTACTTCCTTCAGCGCGACGAGCACGCGGGGTTCGTCGTCAACGATGAGCAGCGTGCGGGCGATGGTCGGATCAGCGTTGAGCATTGGAGGGTCTGGTCTGGGTCGCGAGGCGTTGGATGTGGGCGGCCATGGAGTCGAGAGGGAGCTGGTTTTCCGCCCCGCCCTGTTCCCAGGCTTCGCGCGGCATGCCGTAAACCACGCTGCTCGCCTCGTCCTGGGCAAAGGTGGCGGCGCCGGATTTTCGCAAGCGCAGGAGCCCGCCCGCACCGTCTTTGCCCATGCCGGTTAGCACACCGGCGATGACGTGCGGGCAGAGGTTGTCGGGAATGGATTTGAAAAGAATGTCCACCGCGGGCCGCTGGTGCCACACTTGCGGACCGGAGTTGAGCTCCACGCGGTAGCCGGCGCCGGTCCAGCGCACGAAGAGGTGGAAGTTGCCCGGCGCGACCAGCGCGGTGCCGGGGACGAGCGCATCGCCGTCGGCCGCCTCGCGCACGTGGAACGCGCACAGGCTGTCGAGCCGGTCGGCAAACGCGCGGGAGAAGTTCGCGGGGATGTGTTGCACGATGGCGATGGGCGGCAGGCCGTCGGGCAGGTTGACCAACACTTCGCGCAGGGCCTCGGTGCCGCCGGTGGAGGCACCCAGCACGATCAGGCGGCGCGGGTCGCCGGAGTAGGGGACGCGCGTGGCGGATTTGACCGGCGGCGCGGGTGCGCGAACGCGCGGTGCCGAGGGTGCGGAGTTGCCCGCCACAGCCGGGCGCAGGCGGGCGCGGGCGGCGGCTTTCACCGCTTGCTGGAGCTGCGGGCCGAGGTCGCCGAAACTGTAGGAACCGCCGGGTTTGCCTAGGACGTCCACCGCGCCGAGGCGCAGCGCCTCGAGGGCGTGCGCGGAGCCTTCCTTCGTGAGCGAACTCATGATGATCACCGGCAGCGGTCGCTCGCGCATGATGATCCCGAGGAAGGTGAGCCCGTCCATGCGCGGCATCTCCAGGTCGAGCGTGATCACGTCGGGAGCGAGTTCCTTGATGCGGTCGCGCGCTATGAAAGGATCCGAGGCCGTGCCGACGACCTCGATTTCCGGGTCGGCGTTGAGCGCTTCGGTCACGAGGCGGCGGACGACGGCGGAGTCGTCCACCACCAGCACGCGGATTGGGCGGTAGGTTTGCATGGGAGTCAGCGCGGCGGGTTCTGGTAGGTCGCGGGCCGGATCATCTTCAGACCGTGGTTGATGCCGGTGAGACTCTCGGAATGGCCGACCATCAGGTAGCCGCCGGGCGCCAGCTTGGATTTGAGCCGCTGCACGAGTTCCTCCTGGGTCGGCCGGTCGAAGTAGATCATGACATTCCGGCAGAATATAATCTGAAACGGCTCGGCGAACGGCAGCGCCCCCTCGAGCAGGTTGAGCTGGCGGAAGCGCACTTGCGAGCGCACCGCCGGCTTGACGCGGTGGAGGCCGGCCTGCTCGGCGTATCCGGTTTGGAAATACGCTTTGACCATCGCCGGCCCCATGCGTGAAACCGTGTCGGCCGGATAGATCGCGGCCTGGGCCTTCGCCAGGATGCGGGTCGAGATGTCGGTCGCCTCGATCTGCCGCGGCCACGCCGGCGGATGCGCGGAGAAGTATTCCTCGAGCGCCATCGCGACGGAGTAGGGTTCCTCGCCGCTCGAACACGCCGCGCTCCAGACGCGCAGGGTCGCTCCTCCATCGCGCTCGCGACGGCGCACCAGATCGGGCAGGATGATGTCGCGCAGGGCCTCGAAATGCCCTTCTTCGCGAAAAAAATACGTGTGGTTCGTCGAGATGACGTCGATGAGATTGCCCAGCTCCTCGGCTCCGGCGGGCGTGCGCAGCATTTCGCAATACTCGCCGACCGTGGCCCGCCCGGTGGCGCGCAGGCGTTTGCCCAGACGCGCGCTGACCAGCTCCTGCTTGTCCGGGCCCAGGTTGATACGGCTGTGGCTGTAAACGATCTCGCGGATGAATTGGTAATCGTTAGGGCGCATAAGCGGCCTTGGTGTTATCGGCGCGCTTTCGCGAAAATGAATGTCGCCGCGCAAAATGCTGCGCGAAGCTTCGCGGCAATTTTTTCCCCCGGTTTTCCGTATCGGGTGATTTACCGGGGGTCTTGCCTTAATTAATCTTTTAAGTCTTTTTTTGCGAACGGGTAGTGAATAGGCAAAACCCGCTGGCACCGGCTTTGCTAAACCCCTGCCATGATCGCGCCCGTCGCCAATTCCCTCAACTACCAGCTCGCCAGCAAGCTGCTCGACGCCTCGGTCATGCGGCACGAGGCGATCGCCACCAACATCGCCAACGCCGAGACCCCCGGGTTTCGTCGCATCGACGTCGCCTCGGATTTCAACCGCGCCCTGCGTTCCCAGTTCACCGGCGGCCGGCCGCCTTCCCCCTCCGACGTCGCCGCGATCAACCCGCATCTCGCCGTGGATGCCAACGTCCGCACCGTCCGTCCCGACGGCAACAGCGTCGAGATCGAGACCGAGCTCATGGCCATGAGCCGCAACCGGGTCGATCACGAGTTCCTCACCGAGATCGTCAGCCGCCACATCAAACAACTCAAAATGGCCATCAGCGGCCGCGTAACATAGACCCGCCATGGAACTGCTCACCGGCATCGCCGCCACCGGCGGCGCACTCAACTCCCAGCGCACGCGCCTCGACATCATCGCGCAAAACATCGCCAACGCCCGCACCACCCGCGGTCCCGACGGCGGTCCCTACCAGCGCCGCATCGTCAGCTTTGAGAGCGAACTGCTCCGCTCGACCGACTCGGCCAACGGCGCCAAAAGCCCCGGCCTCGCCACCGTGCGCGTCTCGGGCGTGACCACCGATCCCACCCCCGGCCAGCGCGTCAACGACCCCGGCCATCCCGATGCCGACGCCCAGGGCATGGTCACGCTGCCCAACGTGAATCTCGCCTTCGAGATGGTGGACCTGATCACCGCATCCCGCGCCTACGAGGCCAACCTCAACGTCGCCAAAAACTCCCGCCAGATGGCGCTTAAGACGCTCGAAATCGGCAAGTAATCCGCCCTCCGCGCCCACCTTCGTCCACATCGTCTTTATCTCCCCCGCTGCATGGCCATCATCGGTTCCGTCCTCCCTGTAAACGTCCAGTCCCTTCGTCCTCCCCTCGATCTTGCGCCCTCCCGCGAGATGATCGCGCCGAAGGGCCCGGCCATCCCCGCACCCAGCGGCGGACAATTCGGCGAAATCTTCGAAAAAATGGTCTCTGGCGTGGAGCAGAGCCAGGCGAGGGCCGGCGAGGTCACGCGTTCCGTCCTGCTCGGCGACAACCCAAATCTCCACCAAAGCGTCATCGCGATGCAGGAGGCTTCCCTCTCGTTCAGCCTCATGGTCGAGGTCCGCAACAAGGTCGTCGAGGGCTACCAGGAGCTCATGCGCATGCCGGTCTGACCCCGCGTCCTGCGTCTGACTTTTCTTCGCTCCCTTTCCGTCACCACCGATGAAACTTTTCGCCCAGTCCCTGCTTTCGCTCTGGGGCCAGCTCGGCCTCAACCAGCGTGTATCGCTCATCCTTTCCGCGCTCGTGGTCGCGGGTGTCGTGACCGGTCTCGTCGTCTGGTCTCGCCAGCCCGACTACCAGCTCCTCTACGGTCGGCTCGCGCAAAAAGACGCCTCCGCCATCGTCTCCTCCTTGCAGGCGCAGGGCGTCCCGCACCGCGTCGCCCAGGGCGGCGGGGCCGTGTATGTGCCCGCCGACCAGGTTCACCGCCTGCGCATGGAACTCGCCGGCAAGGGCCTCCCCGGCGGCGACGGCGTCGGCTTCGAGATTTTCGACAAGGGCCAGTTCGGGCTCAGCGACTTCGTGCAGCGCACCAACTACAACCGCGCCATCCAGGGTGAGCTCGCCCGCACCATCGCCCAACTCGATGGCGTGGCCAGCGCCCGCGTGATGATCGTCCAGCCCGAGAACCGCCTGCTCCTCACCGAACAGGGCGTGAAGCCCACCGCCTCCGTCTTCATCGAGGTCAACGGCCGCCTTGAGGCCGAGGCCGTCAACTCCATCCGCCACCTCGTCGCCAACGCCGTCCAGGGCCTTTTGCCCGACGACGTCGCCGTCGTCGATCAACGCGGCCGCGTGCTCTCCACCGAACTCAAGGAAGACCCG
>JBBRHC010000232.1:0-6244 GCA_038223295.1 Opitutales bacterium | reverse complement strand
TGTTCCTGGCGGCGGCGGCGGGCGATGACCTCGTCCTCGCGGGGGTTGGACCAGAGCTGGGCGAGGGAGCGGAGGAGGCCTTTTTTGGCGCGCTCCTTGCGACCGACGGCGGCGGGGGGGAGGCCGGGGGCGAGGACGACGCGGGCGCGGCCGGAGAGGATGATAAAGGCGGAGGTGCCGTAGTCGCCTTCGCGGACGATGATCTCGCCGGCCTGGAAGGTGCGGATGGCGGTGTCGTTGCGCAGGATGTCGGCGAGGGAGGCGGAGCGGGGGAAACTTTCGGGATTCATCGCGCTGAAGGGCGCGAGGGAGAGGAGGCGGGCGATGTCCGCGGCGGGAAAATCGGAGGCGAAGGGCGCGTCCCAGCGGCGGGGGCGGTCGAGGCTGGAAGCGGTGGACATGGACGGGGCGAGAGGCGAGAGGCGAGAGGCGAGAGGCGAACGGCGAAGGGCCGGGGTTAGGCGTCGAGGACCAGGGCGCCCTTGGGTTTGCAGATGCAGGCGAGGCAGGAGCCGGCCTCGACGTCGGCGCCGTGGTCGTTGAGGTACTCGACCTCGCCGGATTTGATGGCGACGAGGCAGGCGCCGCAGTTGCCGGCGCGGCAGCCGGCCTCGATGCGCACGCCGCAGGCCTCGGCGACGTCGAGGACGGTGGGGTGCTCGCGGTTCCAGCGGGAGGATTGGCCGGACTTGGCGAAGGTGATGAGGGGGGCGTCAAAGGGGGCGGAGGTGAGCGCTTCCTTCATCTCGGGCTTGGCGGCTTTCTTGACCGAGGCGGGGCCGAAGGCCTCGAAGTGGACGGCGGCGTCGGGCACGCCCCAGACGCGGAGGTCGTCGGTGATACTTTCCATGAAGGCGCCGGGGCCGCAGAGATAATACTGGTAGTTGGTGGAGGGGAGGAGGCTCTTCATAAGCTCCACGGTGACGCGTCCCTCATGTTGGTAGTCGCGGTCGAGGACGTCGTTTTTCCCCGGGCGGGAGTAGCAGATGTGGAGTTTGAGGTTGGGGTATTTTTGCGCGAGGGCGAGGGTCTCGGCGCGGAGCATGTGATCCTCGCTGCCGCGGGAGCCGAAGAAGAACCAGACCTCGCGGGTGGAGCGCGCATCGATGAGGGCGTGGGCCATGGCGATCATGGGGGTGATGCCGACGCCGCCGGAGATGAGCACGGCGGGCAACTCGCGCTCAAGCTCGAGGTAGAAGTGGCCGGCGGGGGCTTTTACGTCGAGGATGTCGCCCTCTTTCACGGAGTCGCAGAAGAAGGACGAGCCCCTGCCGGGCGGGTGGTCGGTCTTGGGCGGGGGCGGGCAACGTTTGATGGTGACGCGGTAGTGGCCGGGGCGGGCGCAGTCGGAGAGGGAGTAGCAGCGGACGATGGGCTTGGCCAGGCCGGGGAGGGCGAGCTGGAAGGTGAGGTACTGGCCGGGGCGGAAGGAGGGGATGGGGCGGCGATCGTGGGGCTCCAGGTGGAAGGAGTAGGTGTCGGCGCACTCGGAGATTTTTTTGGCGACGGAGAATTTGCGGACGCCGTTCCAGCCGGCGCGTTCGTGCTCGACGGACTGGATGCGGAGGCGGGCGGCGCGGATATCGAGCTCGAGGCGCCGGAGCTCGCCGGCGCGGGCGGCGCGGGCATGGACGGCGGCGCGGAGGGAGTGGAGCAACAGGAACGCGACCTGCAGGATGAGGCCGCCGAGGAGGAGGCATCCCAAGACGTAGGCGAGGTCCGAAGGCGAAAAGTCGAACGCTGGCATGATGGGTGAAAGATGAAGTGGGGGACCGGGGACTCTTAGGGTTTGCGCATAGTCAACGCGGTGGCGACGATTATAAGAGAATAACTTTATGTCGCGCATAATGCTTACTGTGGGAAGTTTGTTTTTCATTGGTTTTCTTGCCTTTTCCCGAGCGGACGAGGTGGGCGACCGGGTGCTGATGGCGAAGATTCTGGGCAACGCGTCGTGCTCGACGAGCGGGTGCCATGGCGGGGCGGGGCCGGTGCGCGGGGTGGTGGCGGATTTTTCGCGGAAGGATCCGCATGCGCGGTCCTTCGCGACGCTGGCGACGCCGCGTTCGGCGCGCATGGGCGAGGCTCTGGGCATCGCGGACGTGACGACGAGCGCGAGCTGCACGGCCTGCCACGCGCCGGCGGCGAACGTGCCGGCGGGCCTGCGCGGGGAGGACCTGCGGGTGGAGGAGGGCGTGGGCTGCGCGAGTTGTCATGAAAGTTCGGATACGTGGCTGCGCACTCACACCCGCACGGAGCTGAGCCACGCGCAGAAGGTGGCGGCGGGTTTGCGGGATCTGCGGTCGGCGCTGGCGCGTGCGAACGCGTGCGTGGCGTGCCACCAGGTGATCGAGGCGCGACTGGTGGAGGTGGGCCGGCACCCGCGTTTGATTTTTGAACTCGACGGCCAGTTGTCGGCGGAGCCGCCGCACTGGCGCGAGACGCAGGGGTGGGACGGGGCGAAGGCGTGGCTGGTGGGGCAGGCGGTGGCGTGGCGCGAGGTGGCGGCGGCGCGGGCGGCGGGGCGCGACGAGGCGGCGGGCGCGGCGGAGCGCGAGGCGGCGCTGGCGTGGCTGATGCGGCGCGCGGCGGGCGGGGCGGACCGGTGGGGCGGGGCGGCGGATGCGGATGCGTTGGCCGGCAAAGTGGAGTCCGAGTGGCCGGCGGGCGAGGGGGAGGCGGTCTTGCGGAGGCTGGTCTCGGCGGAAGCGGCGGCGGCGTTTCGCGACGCGGCGGTCACGCGGCTGGAGCAGGCTTACCGGGCGGAGCGGCTGGTGCTGGGGCTGGACCGCTTGCTGGCGGCGTGGCCCGAGCGGGCGCGAGCGACGGCGGCGGGGGCGAAGCTGGACCAGCTTTTCGCGGCGGCGCAGTCGGTGCCGGGGTTTGAGCCGGGGAAATTCGCGGGTCTGCTGGAGGAGTTTTCGGCGGCGGTGGGGCCGTGACGGGTGTTTCGGAAGCGGGCGGCCGAAGCCGGGCGGCGCGGCGAAGGGCAGCCCGATTTTTTTGACGCGGGGCGGCGCGGGCCGGCTTAAGGGCCCCGGGTGACGGGGCGGACTTCGCGGCGCAGTTGCGCGTCGCGGGGGAACTTGGCGTAGGGGAGGCGGACGCCTTGCTCGAAATGGTGGTCGGAAGTGACGCCGGACGGGGCCGGGAAAAGGGCGGCGCCGGAGGCGGCGATGAGGTCATCCTGGTCGATGCCGTCCCCGGAGACGCCGATGGCGCCGATGAGCACGCCGTTGCGGTAGAGCGGAAAGCCGCCGGGGAAGATGGTGATGCCGTTGGGCAGGGCGGGGTCGCCGTCGGTCGGGCTGGCGGGACTTACCAGAAGGGGCAGGGAGACGTCGACTTGTTCGCCGTCAAGCGGGCCGGCGGGCCGGCCTTCGATGCCGGGCGGAAAACGGGACTGGGCGAGGAAACCGACGGCGCGGGTGGACAGGGCGCGCTGCGGGGTGGAGTAGTAGAGCACGGTGCGGGCTTTTTGCACGGAGACGTCCCAGGAAAAGAGGGTGGCGTCGGGGGTGCGGAAGGTGCCGAGCACGACGGGGGCGACGCCGGGCGCGGCGGGATTGTTCACCACGCTGATAAACACCTGGGCGGGGCGGCCGGCGGGCAGGCGGATGCCGGCGCGGGTCCGGCGGGCGCGGTCGGCGGCGGCGGCGAGGATGGCGCGGACCTCGGCGGCGGTGAGACGTGGCTGGCCGTCGATGAGGCCGGGCGCGGGGTCGGGGACGATGGGGGCGCGGAGCTGGCCGAGGAGGCCGCCGAGGGTGTCGAGCGGCCAGACGATCGGGGCGGGCGGAGGTGCGGCGGGGAGGACGGGGGCGAGGCCGGCGCGTTTGGCCTTTTTGATCGGGGTGGCGACGTAGGGCACGCGGAGGCCATCGATGAGCACGCCGGAGCCGCGGATCTTTTTATGGGGCGCGTAGCCGATCTGGCCGGCGAGGGCGATGGCCTCGTCGGCGTCGGGGCCGAGCGTCTCGGCATAACCGGCGTCGGTGGTGAATTCGGCCTCGGTGCCGTCGCCGGTGACGCCGATGCCGGCGAAGAGGCGGCCGTTTTTATAGAGGGGCACGCCGCCGGGGGAGGCGCGCAGGCGGGTGAGCGGGATGCGGCCGCCGGCGGCGTCGCGGAAGTAGTTGATATCCGAATACGCGAGGTTGGAGAAGCCCACGCCGACGAGCGGGCCGGGCGGGCGGTTGCGCACGCCGGGGGGGAAGTTTTGCTGGATGATGAAGCTGGCGGTGCGCGGGGTGAAGGACTGCTCGTTGGAGCTGAGGAAGACGGCGGTGCCGGCCTTGGCGACGGCGATGGCGCGTTCGTCGGCGGTGATGCCGCCGGTGCCGTTGGCGCGGCGCAGGAGGAGCTCGCGGCCGTCGCGGTCCACGATGGCGATGACGGCGCGCGGGAAGGTTTCGAGGGCTTTGTCGGCGGCTTGTTGTTGGATGCGGTCGAGGTCGGCGGCGTCGTAGGCGGGCGGATCGATGGCGGGCGTGATCGCGAACGCGGGGGAGGCGAACACGCCAAGGGCGGTGGCGAGTAGAAAGAGGCGGAGTATGGACGGGGCGGACATGGGCACGGGAAGGCGGGGCGGCGGGCGGTGTGGTTCGGGGGCGGACGCGTGTGTCGTTAGGTTTGGCGGAGGGGGTCGGCAACCCCGAATGACGCGGATGATCGCGGGCGAAAGTGAATTTAGAAACTCATCAACTCGCGCAAGCCGGAGCGTGGTGGGGCAATGAGAACCGTTTCTTGCGTAAGCCCTGTGGTTACTCGGGCCGCGTGCGGCGGCCTCCTGGCGGTGGCGTTTTTCACCTGGTCCGTCTTGCCGGGCTTCGCGGCGGATCACGCGGATGCGCCGAATGCCTCGAACGATCCCTCGGCGGATTTGAAGGATTCGTGCATCGATCCGGATGTGCTGCATCGGTTTTAAATCGAGAACACGGGCGACGCGAAACCGGATCTTAACATCGACGCGCGTTTCGGTCCGCGCCTGGGCACGGCGCTGGCGCATATGGCCGCGGTGAGGCTGCCGGGCGGGAAAAAGTTCTTCGCGCCGGCGACCAATCCCTCGCTTGCCGCGACGGCACCCGCGCAGGTGGTGACGGTGGACGCGAGTGCGGGGATGTCGTTCTTCGCGGGCGAGACATCAGGACCATTTCTTTTTCGATATGCCCGCCTTCTCGCGGTTCTCGGCCTCGGTGCGGGCGGGCCGGGCGGGACCCGACCTCGCTGGGACGTGGGCGCGATGGCGTGGATGGGAACGACGTGGTGGTGCCGAGCCGGTTCCCTTTTTTCGCGCCGTCGCAGCAGCCGCTGTCGCCAGGCGCGGTGGATGCCAACACGCGCAGTTGAACGGACAATCGGTTGAACGAGGCGTGAGGATTTCGCGCGTGCGCGTTCGCCGGCGGGTGATCGGAGCGGCGGCGGGGGTGCTATCCGCGGCAGGGACGGAGGGGGCGGCGGCAGGGATGCCGGGGGGCGGCGGCGCGGGGCGCCCCGGTGCGGCAGTTTTTGGAGAATCGGGCGCGGGGCGATCCGGAGGATATGGTGGAGTGGAATCGGCTCGGCGGGCTGTATCTGATCGAGTTGAGGCGGGCGGGGGACCTGGGCGCGGTGGAGCGGGTGGAGCGGGAGGAGCGGGAGTCGTTGCGCGCGGTGCCGGCGGAGCACAATCCGGGCGGGCTGGCGCTTCGGGCGAGTGCGGCGCAGGCGGCGCGACCGTAGCAACGGCAGGCGCTGGGCGACGTGCTGGCGGCGGCGGGAAAGGGTGAAGAGGCGGCGCGCTGGCACGACCAGGCGCGGGCGGCGTATCGGACGGAGGCGGAGGCGGGCAACGGGGGTTATTATTATCACCTGGCGGAGTATAATGCCGACTCGGGCCGGGAGGCGGCGGAGGCGGTGCGGTGGGCGCGGAAGGATCTGGAGACGAGGCGAAGCGGGGGGGCCTGGGACGCGTTGGGGTGGGCGCTGTATCAGGCGGGAGACTACACGGGGGCGGTGGAGGCGCAGGGAAATGCGTTGGCGCAGGGGACGCGCAATGCGCACGCGTTGCTCCATGCGGCGTGGATTTACAGCGCGGCGGGCGAGGTGGGGCGCGGGGGCGAGTATCGTAAGCGTCCGGCCGGGTGCCTTGCGCTAGGATTTGCCGGGTGCGGTTAACTGATACAAAACGTCACCACTTGGATTACCAATGGTGACGTTTTCTACATCGATACGGGGTGGGCGCTCAGACCGTCGCTGCTCGGCTCGG
>JBBRHC010000231.1:0-6276 GCA_038223295.1 Opitutales bacterium | reverse complement strand
CCTCAGCGTCACGGTGGACTTTTCCCACCATAAACTCGACTTCATCCGCCTCCCCGGCGCCTGGGGTCGCGAGCGCTGGGTCGAGCGGGATCGCCTCCACTCCGGCGGCCAGACCATCGGCAGCCGTCGCGGCGCGAGCAGCCACCAAGACCACCCGTTTTTCGCCCTCGTCGCCCCCGACACCACCGAGGAGCACGGCCCCGCCTACGGCTTCAGCCTCGTTTACAGCGGCAATCATTTCGGCGAGGCCGATGTGGACCCGTTTTTTCAAACCCGTGCCTCCCTCGGCATCCACCCGGACCTCTTCGCGTGGCGTCTCGAGCCCGGCGAGGTTTTCCAGACCCCCGAGGTCGTGCTCGCGTTCGCCGCCTCCGGCCTCGGCGGCATGTCCCGCCAGTTCCACTCCCTCTACCGCGAGCGCCTCTGCCGCGGCCCTTGGCGCGACGCCGAGCGGCCCATCGTGATCAACAACTGGGAAGCGACGTTCTTCGACTTCACCGCCGCCAAGATCCTCGCCATCGCCGAGGTCGCCAAAAAAATCGGCGTCGAAACCCTCGTGCTCGACGACGGCTGGTTCGGCAAACGCAACAACGACAAATCCTCCCTCGGCGACTGGTTCCTCAACCAGGAAAAACTCCCCGCCGGCCTCGGCGATCTCGCCCGCCAGATCAATGCCCTCGGCCTCGGTTTCGGTCTCTGGTTCGAGCCCGAGATGATCTCGCCCGATAGCGAGCTCTACCGCGCCCATCCCGATTGGTGCCTCCACATCCCGGGCCGCAACCGCTCCCAAAGCCGCAACCAGCTCGTGCTCGATTTCTCCCGCCCCGAGGTCGTGGACGCCATCTACGCCCAGGTCGCCGCCGTGCTGCACAGCGCCCCCATCACCTACGTGAAATGGGATATGAACCGCCACCTCAGCGAGGTCGCCTCCCTCGGCCGTGAGCCCGCCCGCCAGGGCGAGACGTTCCACCGTCACATTCTGGGCGTGTATGCCTTCATGGAGCGCATCACCACCGAGTTTCCCGCCATCCTTTTCGAGAGCTGCTCCGGCGGCGGCGGCCGCTACGATCCCGGCATCCTTTTCTATCTGCCTCAGACGTGGGCGAGCGACAACTCCGACCCCATCTCGCGCCTCAAAATCCACCACGGCACTTCCCTCGTTTATCCTCCTTGCACGATGGACGCCGCCATCGCCGTCTCCCCCAACCACTGCTTCCACCGGAGCACCTCCATTCGCACCCGCGCCCACAGCGCGATGGCGGGGCTCTTCGGGTTTCAGCTCGATTTAAGCAAATTCACCGCCGCCGAAATCGCCGACTCCATCGAGATGACCGCCCTCGCCAAACGCACCCGCAAGCTGCGCGCCACCGGCAACCTCCACCGCCTGCGCGATCCTTTCGTCGAGGAATGCGGTGCCTGGGCCATCGTCGCCCCCGACCACAGCGAAGCCGTCGTCACCTACCTGCACCGCCTCGCCGAGGCCGCCCTCCCGCCCATGCGTCTTTCCGCCGGCCACCCGACTTTCAGCCACCTCCAGGTTCCCGGCCTCGACGCCTCCGCAACCTATCGCTCCATCCACGGTCTCACCGGCGAATGGAACGGCGACTTTCTCATAAACGTGGGACTGCCCTTTGAAATAACCTCCGACTTCGAAAGCGTGTTCTGGCACCTGCAACGCGTCTGAGCTCCGCCCGCCATTTTCCTCCTCTTTTCCACCACTATTAACCACCCCCTCCCACCATGTTACTCCCCCTTCCCCGGAGCCTCGCCTTCGCCTCCCTGCTGCTCGCCCTGCCCTTGCTCACGCACGCCGCCACCCCGGCCGATGTCCTCGCGGAGATCGATCCCCGCATCGGCGTGCTGGCTCTAGGCAGCACCGTTATCGGTCCTTCGCTGCCTTTCGGTTCTATCCACCCGAGTCCGGACACCCCCGGTGGCGGGCATGACGGCTACGCCCCCAACAAACCCATCCGCGGCTTCAGCCAGACCCACGTCAGCGGCACCGGTTGGGGCCAATACGGCAACTTCCTCATCTCCCCCCAAATCGGCCTCGCCACCGTCCCCGCCGAGCACGAATCGGACAAAGCCGACGAAAAAGCCGAGGCCTACCAATATCAGGTGCGCCTCACCCGCTACGATATCCTCGCCCAGTTCGCCCCTACCCGCCACGCCGCGCTCTACCGTTTCACTTTCCCCGCTTCCGAGCAGGCCCACATCCTCCTCAACGCCACCCACCACATCCCGGGCGACATCTCGAACATGATGTTCAGACACCTTCGCCGCCCCGTGCCCTCCGAGCTCACCCTCGCCGCCGACGGACGCAGCCTCTCCGGCCAATCGCGTTACCCCGGCGGCTTCGGCGGCGCCTACACCCTCTATTTCTACGCCGAGTTCGACCAAGCTCCCGCCGCCTTCGGCACTTGGCGCGACGCCACCACCCAGCCCGGCGCGACCGCCATCGCAAGCAGCGGCGAACAGGAACACCTCGGCACCTACGCCCGCTTCGTCACTACCGCCGGCGAGACGGTGCAGATGAAAATCGCCATCTCCTTCCTCAGCGTCGCAAAAGCCCGCGCCTCCCTCCAGGCCGAGATCCCCGCCTGGGACTACGCCGCCGTGCGCGACGCCGCCGCCCAGGCCTGGCGCGACGCCCTCGCCTCCATCGCGATCGAGGGCGGCACGCCCGCGCAACGCACCATCTTCAACACCGCCCTCTTCCACACCCAGATCATGCCGCGCGACCGCACCGGCGAGTTCGCCCGCTTCGCCCCCACTGCCCCGATGTGGGACGACCACTACGCCATCTGGGACACCTGGCGCACCCTCTACCCGCTCCACGCCCTCATCCGCCCCGACGTCGTCCGCGACACCGTCGCCTCCTTCATCGAACGCCAACGCGTGGACGGCGCCGTGCCCGACACCTTCATTGCCGGCGTCAACCAGTTCCGCGAACAAGGCGGCAACGGCGTGGATCAGATCATCGCCGACGCCTACGTTAAAAAAATCCCCGGCATAGACTGGGAAAAAGCCTACGCCGTCCTCCAGCACAACGCCGACCACCGCCGCACCGGCTCCGCCTTCGACCGCAGGGGCGCGCCCGCCCCCTACCGCGACCTCGGCTGGATCCCCGCCGTCGAAAAAGACGTCATGTCCGTCTCCTTTACCCAAGAATACGCCCAGAACGACTACTCCGCCGGCCTCGTCGCCGCCGGCTTGGGCAAGACCGACGATGCCCGCCGCTACTTTGCCCGCAGCCAGCAGTGGCAGAACCTCTGGAACCCCGCCACCGAAAGCGATGGCTTCACCGGCTTCATGATGCCCCGCCAAGCCGACGGCACCTGGGTCGAATTCGACACCAAAAAGTATCCCGGCTCCTGGATGCCCTACTTCTACGAGGCGAATTCCTGGACCTACTCCTTCTTCGCCCCCCACCAACCCGAACGCCTCATCGCCCTGATCGGCGGCCCCGAGCGCTTCATCGCCCGTCTGCAGCATGCTCTCGCCCGCAATCTGCTAAAACTCGACAACGAGCCCTCTTTCCTCATCCCGCAATTGTTCCACTATGTGGGGCGCCCTGATCTCGCCGCGCGCACCCTGCACGAGATTACGTCGAAGAATTTTACTCTTCGCGGTTATCCCGGCGATGATGATAGCGGGGCCATGTCGTCGTATTACGTATGGTCGAAGATCGGACTTTTCCCCAATGCCGGCCAAGACATCTATTATCTGAACGGCCCCGCTTTCCCGAGCGCCGTGGTGCGGCGTCCAGACCATTCGCCGCTCACGATTACGCGGACCGGCACGGGCATCTATATCGCAAGCGCCCGCATCGATGGGCGCCCGCTTGACCGGTCTTGGCTGCGACACGGAGAACTTTCCGCCGCCGAGCGACTTGAGTTTACCATGAGTGATACGCCTACGGATTGGGCGCGGGGTACACCGCCCCCGGTTGCCATGCCCGCTTCGGTTTCGGCCCTCTTGAAAGCCGATTGATTCCCTTTCCCCCAAGATCGGACTTTTACGATGAGGGGGAGACCGTGAGCGAAACGAGGCATGGGCACACCTCCCGTTCGTTTTATGCGGTCTTAAGGCAGAGGAGGTATATACACCTGCCATTTCGTATCAATGGTTCGTTTGAAAGGTCCGTTCTCGAGGCGTGCCCGCCGGCGTGGATGGGTGGGTTTTGCCCGCTTTCGGGGCTTGAGAAACAAGCCGCGCGCTATCCCGCCACTCCGAACTCACCAAAGTCACTTCGGGGGTCGCGGGCACACCGGAATGATTGAGATAAAGCTCCCGTGCGAGCACGCTGATCGAGGCCCGGCCTAGCAGATCGGGACGCGCGGGCGCACCCGCCACATCCAGTCGTGAAGTAGACGTGATTACGACGGGCACGATGTCCCATCCATATTTTACGTTGACCGCTTCCAGTCCGGTGAGATAGGCATCATGCATAAGGATAACGGCTTCGGGCTGATGCCGCACCACCCAGGCCTCAAATTCGTCGGCGGTCGGAAACTCTTGGTCGCAGGGCACCACCGGGATGAGATTTCTTTTGGGCTGCCGCGCCTGCCAAACCAAGAAACGTCCGGACGCGGCGTAATTCCACCTCGGGTCAAAGAAACGGCTCACCGCGAAACCGATGCGCGTGAAGCCGAGTTCGGTGAGGCGGGCCAGGCAAAGTTCAACCGAGCGGCTTTGATCCAGCGCCGTACGATGCACCGGCCACTGGCTAGCGTGAAACCCCGCCGCCACAACCGCAAAGTGCCGCCAGTCCAGGGTGGGGAAATTGACCGAAACATGTCCGCTGGGGAAAAGTAGAACGCCACGGATCCCGCGCGCGAGCAGGATGTTGGTCAATCTTTCGGCACTCGGCGAGTCCGGCAGCATGGTGGGAAACTCCTCGATGCGAAAACCCAGCTCGGAGGCCTTGTCTTTCATGCCTCGCAGCAGCTCCAAGTCGAAATATCGCGGCCCTTCCAGCTCATGAAAAGGGCGTTCAAACTTTGTTATTAATGCGATGGTCTGCTCCGCTGATTTTCTCCGCGTGCTTACCAGAGCGGAGATGAGCGGATTGGGCCGGTAGCCCGTGTCACGAGCCAATTTTTGGATGCGAGCACGCGCCTCGGTCGAGATGCGCGGGCTGTCGCGAAGCGCGAGCGACACAGTGTTTACGCTGCAATTTGCCTGTCGAGCCAAGTCCTTCATGGAGATGGCACCCGGCTCGCTTGGGGTGTGGGTGTCAGACATTCTAAATCCGGAAGGACGAAGGAAAATACAGGCGCGAGGATCCATGGTTGAACAAGCGATTAGGTGCAAGAAGGTTTAAACCGTTTTGTATGCCCGATCGTTTTTGCTAGCCGACGCGGACCCCGGATCGAGGGCGGATTGAGTCGGCGGCCGCCCGCGGCAGTCGGTTTTTTCGGGAACGGCGAGCAAGCGCAAGCCTTCCAGCGCGGCGCCTGTGCCCAGGTTGCCGTGGCGGGCGGGTATGCCCCCCAGTGTCCTATTGAGCGTCGCGCCAAAAAAGGTCCAGGTCGCTCCAAATCCGCCACCTACAAGGAAAATCTCGGCACCAAACGCGAAGACGTAAGGTCCGATAAACCGGCCTAAATCTTCGCCATATCTTCGCCATAGCTCCTGCGCGTACGGTTCGCCCAAATCAGCCAACGCAGTGAGGGACAAGATGTCGTCGTGCGGGAACCCCGACGCCCGTGCCCTCGCCCGCAGACCGCGCTCCGAAAAAAGATCGTCGGCCCTCGTGCCCTCGAAATCGCAGTCGCCAAGCTGCGAGCCGCCCGGCATGCCTTCGCCCTCGTGTGCCGCTACTCCATCCGCTAAAAAAACCGAACCCAGCCGGGGGCCGAGGGTAACGCCCAATATCCGCATACACCCGGATCCCGTACCGGCATGAGCTTCACTTATTATGGCGACTTCGGTCTCGGCGCGGACAATTACAAGGTCGGGGGAGCGCGGTAAGTTACCGCAATAGGCATTCCGCGTCGAGGCCGTGGAGCTTTTGATAGTTGGCCGTCTTCGATTCGTCATGGGGGCGGCAATTTTGCTCCCCATGGGAAATTTCGGGAAAACTTGCCGCAGTCCAACACCCAGTGCACAGGCAGAGGGGGAGTGGTTCTCTTTTTGCCGATGCACTACAGGGAACTCCTGAATTTAGCATATCGTTGATTGATAATGGCATAGGTTGTGCATAAGTTATATCTTAATGAGCCAAAATCAATATTCCTTCTTTGGAGACCATATCGCGCTGGAGTCGATGAT
>JBBRHC010000230.1:0-6285 GCA_038223295.1 Opitutales bacterium | reverse complement strand
TCTCCAGCGCCACCGGCGCGGAGTTCCTCGCCGCCGCCGTCGCCCCGCAGGCCGAGGTCACCAGCACGCTCGCCGGCGCATCGAGCAAGACTCAGCTTGCCGTCCGCGCCTACGGGCTGACGGGCGATCCCGCCCAGCTCGCGCTGGCCGAGAAAAACCTCGAATCCGTCCGCGTCGCGCTCACCCAAGCCCGCAAACTTGGCGAGGCCCAGCCGCGACTCGTCGCCTTGCGCGAGGGTGTTGTCGCCGCCGACAAGGCGCTCGACGCGTACGCCACCCAGTTCAAGGCCACCGTGACCGGCATCACGGATGCCGACAACATCCGCGCCACGCTTAACAAGGAGGCGGTCAACTTCGTGTCCGGCATCACCGCCTTCATCCACGGCCAGGACAAGAAGCTGGCGGACGAAATCGCCGCCGCCCTGGACAGCGCCAAGCTGGAGGAGAGACGTAACAAACTGGAACTCGCCAACGCGGTCCTGGACGCGGGCAACGCCGTCCGGGTCACCGTCTACAAGGCGCAGGCGCAGCGCCAGCCCGAACTCATTGATGGAACCGCCGCGCTTTTTGAACAACTGGAGGCCACTCTCCAAAAAGTCGTCGCCCTTACCAGACAGGAAGCCGACCTCAAGCTGTTGGCCGACGTGGGCCTGGCTGCCGCAAACTATAAAGACTCGGTCGCCGCACTGGTTAAAAACTCCTCCGAGGCCAAGACCATCCAAGCCGCCCGCATCGCCGCCGCCGCCGAATTCGACCTTGTAGTGGACGGCGTTCTCGAGCGCTCCATCAAGCGCACGCTTGAGTTTGCCCAGACTTCCGCCGCCGGGCTCGGCTCCGCCTCGCGTGGCGTGATCATCGGCCTGGTCGGCATGGTCCTGCTCGGCATCGTCGCCGCCTTTTTGATCATCCGAGGGGTAAACAAAGCCCTCACCGCCACCGCCGAGACTCTTTCGCAGGGCTCGCAACAAGTCGCCGCCGCCGCCAGCCAGGTCTCCTCCGCCAGCCAGTCGCTCGCCGAGGGTTCCAGCGAACAGGCCGCGTCCCTCGAGGAGATCAGCTCGTCCATCGAGGAGCTCACCAGCATGACAAAACGCAACGCCGACAACGCCCAGTCCGGCAAGGTCTCCGCCGTGCAGGCCCGCGCCGCCGCCGAGGCCGGGGCCGCCGAGATGGACCGCATGCAGACCGCCATGAACGCCATCCAGCAGTCGTCGCAGGACATTTCCAAAATCATCAAGACGATCGACGAAATCGCCTTCCAGACCAACATCCTCGCGCTCAACGCGGCAGTCGAAGCCGCCCGCGCCGGCGAGGCCGGGGCCGGATTCGCCGTCGTCGCCGACGAGGTTCGCTCGCTCGCCCAGCGCTCCGCCGTCGCCGCCAAGGAGACCGCCGACAAGATCGCCGACGCCACCACCCGCAGCGCCCAGGGCGTCGAACTTTCGGTGCGCGTCTCCGCCGGCCTCCAGCAGATCCTGGAAAAAAACCGCGAGGTGGATCGTCTCGTCGCCGAGGTCGCCACCGCCTCCCACGAGCAGAGCGAGGGACTCTCGCAGATCAACATCGCCATCACCCAGATGGACAAAGTCACCCAGTCCAACGCCGCCAGCGCCGAGGAAACCGCCTCCGCCGCCGAGGAGCTCAACGCCCAGTCCGAAGAGCTGCGCAGCTCCTCCGCCCAGCTCGCCGCCCTGGTCGGCGTCGTCACCACCGACGGCGTCCCCGCATCGGCGCGTCACACCCCGGCCAAAACCGCCACGCCGGCCAAGACGGGAAAAACCGTGCTACGCTCGCCGCGACTCCAGCCCGCGCCCGCCTCGCACGCCGCCACCGCCGATACCGGCATGTTCCGGTAAATCGGGTCCGGGCGCAGCCCGGTTTTGTAGGTGTAGCGTTGGCCGTCCCCGGCCAGGATTTGAGCGGGCGTGCGGCGGCTCTTGAATTGGCCGGGGACGGCCAATGCTACATTCCTTGCGGCTCGGAACCCGGCTGGAGCGCGGCGGCGAGCTTGTTGGAAAACTCCTCGGTGGAGAAC
The DNA here is from genome assembly GCA_038223295.1 of Opitutales bacterium. Lineage (GTDB taxonomy): Bacteria > Verrucomicrobiota > Verrucomicrobiia > Opitutales > Opitutaceae > IMCC26134_A. The sequence goes on along the minus strand of JBBRHC010000230.1, from coordinate 4,250 downwards.
GGTTTTGGCAGGAAAAAAACGCCGGGCTGCACCATCGCCACGAGAGCGGCCTCATCGTCCACGTAGCCGGACATGTAGAGCACGCACAACGCGGGCTTAAGCTCGCGCAGACGGTGGGAAAGCACGTGACCGTTCATGCCGGGCATGACGATATCGGTGATCAACAGATCGATGTCTTCGAGACCGTGGGACTGCGCCCAAACGCAAGCTTCGCGGCTGTCGGCGAAAGCGATGACCTGGTGGCCGAGACTATGGGCCATCATCTCGGCGACGGTGCGCACGGGTTCGTCGTCCTCGACGAGCAGGATGCGGGCGGGGCGATGCGTGCAACGGGCCGTCCCGGTGTCGTGGAGCGCGGTCAGCGGGTCGGCGATTTCGGGCAGGTCGAGGTGAAACACGGTGCCGCGGCCGATCTCGGTTTCATAAGTGAGATCGCCGCCGAAGGAACGCACGATGCCGAGCGAGGTGACCAGGCCGAGACCCGTGCCGCGACCGCGGCTCTTGGTGCTGTAAAAGGGCTGGAAGAGTTTTTTGCGCACTTCGACCGGGATGCCGGTGCCGGTATCGGCCACGGAGAGGCGCACGCGGCGGGCGACCGGATCGACTGTGACGCGCAGGGTGAGGGTGCCGTCGTTGACCATGGCGTAGCGCGCGTTGAGGCAAAGGTTGAAGAGAACCTGTTCGAGCTGCTTGCGGTCGGCCTGGCACTAGGCGGGGTCTGCGTTGAGCTCGAAGGCGATGGTGATGTGTTCGCTGAGGAGCGAGCGGATGAAGCCGCGCACGTCGTCCACCACGGTGTTGAGGTCGAGGGACTCGGGCTGGGCGACATCCTGGCGGCTGAAGGAGAGGAGCTGGCGCACGAGATGGCTGGCGCGGCTGGAGGCGTGGAGAATGTCGTCGATCCGCGTGCGTTGTCCGGTGTCGGTGAGATCATCGCGGAGCAGCTCGGCGAAGCAGTGGATGGCGGTGAGCAGGTTGTTGAAATCGTGGGCGACACCGCCCGCCAGCAGACCGACGGCCTCCATTTTTTGCACCTGGCAGGCGCGCTCCTCGCCCTGGACCAGCTTGCGTTGCGCGCGTTCCCAAGTGCGGGCGATGGCGAGGATGCCGACGAGTTCGCGCGCGTAACGCAGAGGCGCGATAGGCCCGTCTCCGGCGTGGTCGCGCAAGCCGACCATGCAACCGAGCTCGGGATGCTCCGGATCGATGGGCACGGAGATGGCCTCGGCCCAGCCGTTTTCGCGGAGCCAGCCGGGCTCGACAGGGAAGGCGATGTCTCCGAGCGGATAATCGAGGACGAGTCCGCTCAGGGGAACCGGCGCGAGCACCGGCGGGGGGCAGCCGGGGGGCAGGCCGGTGGTGGCGACGACGGTGGCGGACGCTTCATCGTTATCCTTGCTGATGAGTAGCGCGGCGGGCAGGTGGAGATGCTCGCAGAGGAGGCGGAGCGCCTCGTGGTTCACCACGGAGGGGAGTCCCTGCTGCATCGCGACGCGGCTAAAGGAGCTGAGCGAGGTCTGGCGGAGCGCGGTGTTCGCGAGCAACTGCTCGTGCTCCTTCTGACGCTGGATGTTGATCGCGCTGCCGATGTAGCCGAGGTGGTCGCCGGTTTTGTTGAGCCAGGGCTTGATGCGTTCGAGCACCCAACGGTGGACACCGTCGGCATGGCGCAGACGATACTCGAAGGAGGTGGGCTGGCCGGTGAAAACGTCGGCGGCCTCCATGAGTCGGGAGTGGTCGTCGGGGTGAACGAGGACCCAGGCGGCGGCGTGGTCGTAGTCGGCCACGGTCATGCCGGTGGCGGTCATCCAGGCGGAGTTGGCGTGCAGGAGGCGGCCCTTGAGATCACTGATCCAGATCATGGCCGGAACGGCGTCGAGCAAGTCGTGCCACACGGAGTCGATCCCGGGTACGCCCGCGTTTCCCGAGTCGCTGGACTGGCGAATAAAGAAGGGCATGAAGGTCATTACTGCGCGAGCAAGCCACTGGCTGCGAGGGCGTATCGGGAACGGCGCTCAGTCCCTAAACGACAGGGGGGAATCCCCGCCGGGGGCGAGGGGCCGGGCGGGGATGCGCGGAGACGGTTTGGCGCCGGGCGCGGGCGGCTTCGCGGTGGGCAGCGTGACGACGGCCTGCCTGCGGGCGCCGGAGACGATGGTCACGAGGTTTTCGACGGCGGACTTCAGCTCGACGGACTGGGCGCTGAGTTCCTCCGAGGCGGAGGCGGTTTCCTCGGCGGCGGCGGCGTTGGACTGGGTGACTTTGTCGAGCTGGCCGACGGCGGTGTTCACCTGGGTGACGCCCTGGCTTTGCTCCTTGGAGCCGGCCGCGATCTCGCGGACGAGCTCGTTCATGCGGCGGGCCTTGTCGGCGATGTCGTTGAGGCTGCCGGAGACCTTGGTGCTGATGCGCACGCCGTGTTCGCTCTTTTGGATGGATTCGGTGATGCGGTCGGCGGTCTCGCGGGCGGCCACGGCGGAGCGCTGGGCGAGCGAGCGGACCTCGTCGGCGACGACGGCGAAACCGGCGCCGGCCTCGCCGGCGCGGGCGGCCTCGACGGCGGCGTTGAGGGCGAGGATGTTGGTCTGAAAGGCGATCTCGTCGATGGTCTTGATGATTTTGGAGATGTTGTCGGAGGCGGTCTTGATCTCGCCCATGGCGCGGACCATCTCGACCATGTCGGCGGTGCCGGCTTCGGCGGCGGTGCGCGTCTGCGCGGCGACGGCTTCGGCGTTGCCGGCGTGTTCGGCGTTGCGGTGCGTCATGCTGGAAATCTCCTCGAGCGTGGCGCTGGTCTCCTCGAGCGAGGCGGCTTGTTCGCTGGCGCCCTCGGCGAGCCGCTGGGAGGCGGTGGCGATCTCGCGCGCGGCGGATTCCTCCTGGCTGCTGGCGGCGTCGATCACGGCGATGGACGCCTCGAGAGGACGGATGATGGTGCGCCGGGAAAAGACCAGCGCGCAGAAGCCAAGGAGGCCGGCGACGGGCAGTATCCAGAGCGCGGTCTGGAGCATGCCGGCGCGGGAAACCGCATCCACTTTTTCGAGCGGAGCCTTGAGCACGAAGGCGCCGTGGACCTCGCCCTCCCTCCAGTTTTCCATGGCGAAGCCAAGGATGTCCTTGCCGTCGCCGGTGGGGCTGTTCTTGGGATCGCCGTGGCAGGAAAGGCAGTCGGCGGTGAGGCGGATCGGGCGGGCGAGCACGAGCAGGTTGGCCGCCTTATCGATCTCGAAGTATTCGGGGGTGTCGCCGCGTTCGAGGAGGGCGAGGATTTTTTCCTCGGAAGGAGTGGGTTTGTTTTTTTCGTTGCGCGCCTGGTTTTTGGGGACGCGGAACTCCCACTGGTTTTCGTCGGCGACTTCCTGGATGGCGTTCCAGGCGGCGACCACGGGGATCGTATTGTAGATCGTGGAGCCGCGCAGGTCGCCGCTTTGGCGGTATTCGGCGAGCAGCTTGGGGCGGTCGAATGCGCCGGAGGTGCCGAGCTTGGAGATGGTGCCGCGCACGTTCTCCGCCTCGATGATGGCGGCGCGCATGGTCTCGCGGGTCAGGGTGACGCCCTGCTGGTGGATGACGTGGTTCTGGACGACGAGTCCGGCGAGGACGCTGACCGCGATCGCGCCGAGGGCGATCGCGAGGATTTTGTTACCGAGTTTCATGGGTGTGCGGGGGCGGGGTGGTTGGCGAGCGCGTTTACCCCTGTGATCGGCTGTTTTACCGGGGACTTAAGCGCCGCAGGCACAATTGTTTGTCCGCCCACCTTGCGGGCGGGTCGGGCTTCATCTTCCTTGACGACTTCGACTAAAGCCGGGCCAGGGGATAGGCGGGCGCCCCAGGCTGAAAGAAGTCACAACCGTATCGCTAAACCGGATACGCCCCTTGGCTGAGCACGACTTCCATCTCCACCTGAAGACGCGCCATCGTCGCGGCCATGTCCGCCCCTTGGACCAAGCCGGACTCGGCATGGATGGCGGAGGCGTGGAGACTCTTGGCGCAGAGATTCCGGGACGCGCTCTTCAGGCTGTGCAGGGCGCGACCGAGGCCGGGAAGATCGCCGGCCTCGTGGGCGGCGCGGGCGCGGGCGAAGTGGGACGAGGCTTCGAGGCAAAACTGCGCGGAGAGCTCGCGGGCGAGCGCCTCATCACCGCCGAGGCGACCGGCAAACTCCTTCCAATCGATGGCGGGCGGCGGAGACGCCGGCTCGCCCAAGGCGGAGAGATACCGGGTGAGGCACTCGGCCAACGCGCGCTGGT
>JBBRHC010000229.1:0-6316 GCA_038223295.1 Opitutales bacterium | reverse complement strand
GATCTGGCGCAATCTGCTGGTCATCTGCTCGTTTGTTCACCCGCTCAATGCACTATTCAGTGCACCTCGGGATTCACGAACGACCATCTGATCCAACTTCTTGCGCCATCTCATCGGCTCCTACTCCGGATTTCGGGCTTATACGACGCAGCTCAGTCTCGGCCGTGGCGAGTTTATGGCCGAGGCGACGCAGGCCGAGACCTCGTCGAGCCAGATGCGAAGGGGCTGGAGCAAAATACGTCGGATGGGACGCTCGGGGTGTTTGATGCGGGCTTCGATGAAGACCACGTCGGCGACGCGTTGGTCGCGCGGGCGGGCGGGGTTGCGAAAAACGGGGGCGGGCGAGGCCGTGGGCGAGGTTACGGCGGTGGACGAGGGAGTGGGAGCCGAGTGGGCGGGAGCCGAGGGGAGTTTACGCCTTTGGGGGGCGGCGTTACCCGAGGGGAGGAGTCCGCCGAGCAGGAACAGGCAGAAAAGGTCGGTGGAACGGGAGCGGGCGGGATTAGGGAGCATGGGGTGGGGCGGGGGGAGGATCGCAGGTCAGGTGTGGGGCCGGGGTCGCCGCGCCCCGCCGCTCGCAAACCCAGTCGCGCGGAGGAGGCGGGGTGCGGCGACCCCGCCCTACACCGGCCTGCAGGACACGAAAAAGCACCAGTCGCGGAACTGGTGCTGGCCATGCCTAACCGGGCGGAGCGCCCGGAGTTCAGAGCTGGTAGGCGGGGAGCTGCTTCTCGACCGCTCGTTTGTCGAGTTTGGCGAAGGCGGGGAGGCCGTGTTCGAAGGCGACTTGGGTTTCGCCTTGGATGAGCGGGGTGGCGTAGCGGATGAACTGGTGGTTCATCGACACGCCGTCCTCGTTGATCCACTCGCGGGGGAGTTTTTTCACGCCGTTGGCGATGTCGCTCAGGGGCGCGAGGCCGGTCTCGACGGTGTAGTGGTCCTGGTCGCCGCGCAGGAGGGTGACCATCTTGTCGGTCTCGCCGCGGATGGCGGCCTTCACCGCCATCTTGCCGGCGAGCTCGGCCTCGTCGGCGTCGGTCTTGGAGCCGACGTGGGCGGCGCAGCGCTGGGCCATGCCGAGCTTGACGCTGCGGGCCTTGATGCCGGGGAGGTTCTGCTCGACCAGGCTCTGGAGGTAGTCGGCGGCGCCGCCGAGCTGGGCGTGGCCGAAGGCGTCGGTCTTTTCATCGGCGGCGATGTAGTTGCCGTCGGCATCGACGAGGCCTTCGCCGACGACGATGAGGCAGAACTTCTCGCGCTTGAGCACGCGTTGCACGTCGGCGACGAACTTGTCGGGGCTGAAGGCGACCTCGGGGAGGTAAATGAGGTGGGGGGCGTCGTGCGGGTAGTCGCGGCGCTTGGCGAGGGTGGCGCCGGCGGCGATCCAGCCGGCGTTGCGGCCCATGACCTCGACGATCTGGACGAGGTCGTGCTGGCCCATGGCGGCGTTATCGCAGGCGATCTCGCGGATGGTGGTGGAGATATACTTGATGACCGAACCGTAGCCGGGGGTGTGGTCGGTGATGGGCAGATCGTTGTCGATCGTCTTGGGGATGCCAATCACGCGGAGGGCGTAGCCCTGGGCCTGGGCGAGTTTGGAGATCTTGTCGGCGGTGTCCTGCGAGTCGTTGCCGCCGGCGTAGAAGAAGTAGCGGATGTTGTGGGCTTTAAACACTTCGAGCACGCGGTCGAAGTCGCCCTGTTTCTTGAGTTTGTAGCGGCAGGTGCCGAGGGCGGCGCCGGGGGTGAATTTGAGGCCGCGGATGGTCTGCTGGCTTTCGGCGGCGAGGTCGATGAGGTCTTCCTGGAGGATGCCGAGGACGCCGTTGAGGCAGCCGTAAATTTCCTCGATGTCGGGGTGGTTGAGGGCCTCCGAAATGACGCCCGCGAGGGAGGCATTGATGACGGCGGTGGGGCCGCCGGACTGGCCGACCAGGACATTACCTACGAGATCTTCGGACATGGCGTGTGTGTTTGGTTAAAGGACTACAGGAACTACGAACGTGAGGGGCGAGCGTGCCGAGCGGCGCGAGCGAGTGGCAAACCCAAAGTTGCCCCGTGAGGCGGCGGGCGGGAGCGCGAAAAAGCGAATCAGAGCGGCTCGCCCGGCGGTCGCGGGTCGGGCCCGGCTTTCCCGCCGAGATCAATCCGCCGTGTAGGCGCCGCGTTTTTCACCGCTCTGGGCGCGGTCGATGATGACGAGGGGGACGAAGATTTCGGCGACGTTTTCCTTCTGGGCGTGGGCGAAACCGCCGCCCGCATCACTTCGGTCGAGCCGACCGGCGACGACCCCGCCGACTAGTCTGAGCCGAACCTGCTTCCGCCCCCGCCCCGATCGGGGGCTGGTCTTGGGGCCACGCGGCGAGGCGCTTCGCCGGATCGCGATCGCCTGGGATCGCCGGGGCGAGGCCCCGCATCCCTGATCTATTTTTCCCTCGTCAAAATCGCCCCTGTCCCTTGCCAGCGGCATAGTTCATGCGCTTCCTGCGCGAATGGTCGCCGGTAACCCCACCTCGTCTCCACCTCCGCTCCCATTTGCAGGCCGAGGTCTTCGCGCCGCCCTGGGGTTGATCGGTGCCGTGCTCCTCGCCGTCGCCGCCCAGGCGCAGCCGGGCTGGGCGGAGTTTCAACGCGGCGATTACCCCGAGGCGATCCAGGCCGCGCGGGCGGCCCGGGCCGACGACGCCGGATCAGAGGCGGCGTGGCGGGTCGAGGCCGAGGCGTTGCTCGCCAGCGGTCGGGCCGAGGAGGCGCACCAAGCGTTAGAACAGGCGCTGCGACTCGCGCCCTCCAGTCTGCGGCTGCGTCTGCTCGCGGAAGAGGCCGCGCGCTCCTCCGGTCGCCCCGAGGAGGCCGAGGCACAACGCGCGCAGCTCGGGGCCTGGGTGACGCGCCGCTCGCGCGCCTCCCAAGCCCCCGCCTCCTTCGTCGCCCTCGGCGAGGCCGCCCTGCTCCTCGGCGTGGAGCCGCGGTTGGTGTTGGAAAACTTTCTCCGGCGCGGCCGTGAAAGCACCCCGCCGGTGCGCGAGGCGTTTCTCGCCATCGGCCGGCTCGCGCTCGAAAAAGGCGATCCGGCGCTCGCCTCCCGCACCTTCGAGCAGGGCGTGCAGGCCTTTCCCGAGGACCCCGCCTTGTGGTCGGGCCTCGCGGCTTCATTCCTCGACGGCGACCGGACCAAACTGGTCGAATACGCCGGCCGCGCCCTCACTCTCAATCCGCGCCACCCGCCCGCCCTCCTGCTCCTGGCCGAGCATCGCATAGACGCCGAGGACTACGCCGGCGCCGCCGAGCAGCTCGACCAGATCGAGGCCGTGTTTCCCGGCCATCCCGAGGCCCTCGCCCTGCGCGCCGTGCTCGCCTACCTCCGCGCCGACGTGCCCGAGGCGGCCCGCCAGCGCGGCCTCGCCCTCGCGGTCTGGCGCGACAATCCCCGGGTCGATCACCTGATCGGGCGCAAGTTGTCCCAAAAATATCGTTTCACCGAAGGGGCCGTCGCCCAGCGCCGCGCGCTCGAGATCGATCCCGAGTTCGGCCCCGCGCGCATCCAGCTCGCCCAGGATCTGCTCCGGCTCGGCCGCGAGGACGAGGGCTGGGCGCTCGCCACCGCCGCGCAGGCGGCCGACGCGTATGACATCACCGCGTTTAACCTGAGCAACCTGCGCGAGCGGCTCGACGATTTCACCGTGCTCGAGACGCCCCGTTTCCGGCTGCGCATGGGCGCGGCGGAGGCACCGATCTACGGCGAACGCGCGCTGGCCTTGCTCGAGCGCGCCTACGCCGAATTGAGCGTCAAATACGGCCTCGAACTCACCGAGCCGGTGGTGGTGGACGTGTTTCCCGATCCGCGCGATTTCGCGGTGCGCACCTTCGGCATGCCCGACCGGCCGGGTTTTCTCGGGGTGTGTTTCGGGCAGGTGGTGACGATCAACAGCCCGGCCTCGTCGCGCGCCAACTGGGAGGCGGTGCTCTGGCACGAGTTCGCCCACGTCATCACCCTCTCGCTCACCCGCAACCGCATGCCGCGCTGGCTGAGCGAGGGCATCTCCGTCCACGAGGAGCGCTGCGAACACGGGGCCTGGGGCCACCTCATGACGGAGTCCTACCGCGAACGCATCCTGGCCGGCCGCATGCAGCCGATCGGCGCGATGAGCGCGGCGTTTCTCCAGGCCAGCGACGGCGAGGACCTGCAATTCGCCTACTTTCAATCCGCCATGGTGGTCGAGTTTCTGATCGAGCGGCACGGCTTCCCCGCCCTGCGCGCGGTGCTCGCCGCCCTGCGCGACGACGTCCCGGTCAACGATGCCCTCGCCCGGCACTGCGCCCCGATGGCGGAGCTCGACGCCGCCTTCGTCGAGTATGCCCGGGGCGAGGCCGCCGCACTCGGGGCCGGGCTCGATCTCTCCCGCCCGGAAAACCCCATCGCGAGCGCCATCGCCGACCTGAATCCGCGCCACTTCCACACCCGCCTGGAGCGTGCCCGCGCCGCCGCCGAGCGGAGCGACTGGGCCGGGGCCAAAAGCGGGCTCGACGCCCTCCTCGCCAGCGGCCTTTACCTGCCCGGTCCGGACAACGCCCACCGTCTGCTCGCCCGGGTGAACCGCGAACTCGGCGACGCTCCCGGCGAACGCGCCGCCCTCGCCACCGTGGCCGGGCGCGAGGGCGATGCGCTCGATGCCGTCACCCGTCTGCTCGAACTGGCCGAGGCGGCCAACGACGCCGACGCGCGCGCCCTCTGGGCCGACCGCTGGCTGGCGATCAATCCGCTCGCCGCCGCCCCCTGGCGCGCCCTGCTCGGCGCGCACGAAACCCTGGCCGCCCCCTCCGCCGCCGTCGCCGCCGGTCGCGTCCTGCTCCGCCTCGACCCGCCGGACCGCGCCGCGATCCACACCCGCCTGGCCCGCCAGCTCCGCCCGCTCGATCCGGAGGCCGCGCGCCGCCACGTCCTCCTCGCCCTCGCCGAGGCCCCGCGCTCCCGCGCCGCCCACGCCCTGCTCGCCGCGCTGCCGCCCGCCGCGCCCGCCGCCCCCGTATCCGTTTCCCCATGACACGCGCCCTCGCCGCCCTCGCCGCTCTCGCCCTCGCCCTCGCCGGCGACCGGGCCTGGGCGCAGCCTTTTCGCAACGCGCCGCCGGCGGGCTTCGACAACCGCGCAGGCGTGCCGGCCTGGGAGGTCAACCCGGATTTTAGCGACGACGTCTTCACCTTTGCGCGAGTGCGCTACACCTCCCACCGCGGCGGCGGCGATGGAGGCGGCGGCTGGGGCGGGGGCGGCTGGGGCGGGCGGGAGCGCTGGTCCACCGACTACCCCGACGCTGAACTGAATCTCGGCTTTCGGCTGCAGCAGATGACCAGCCTCAAGGTCAACCCGAAGCCCGCCGTCGTCACCCTCACCCAGCCCGACCTGCACCGTTATCCCTTCCTCTACGTGGTCGAGCCCGGCGACCTCGTGTTTTCCGAGGCCGAGGTCACGGGCCTGCGCACCTACCTGTTGAATGGCGGCTTCATCATGTTCGACGACTTCTGGGGCGAGGCCGCCTGGGCCAACCTCAGCCAGGAGCTCGCGCGGGTGTTTCCCGAGCGCAAGCTGGTCGAGCTCGAACTCGACCACCCCATTTTCAACGCCGTCTTCAAACTCGCCAAAAAGCCCCAGGTGCCGAGCATCGGCCACGCCATGCGCTACCGCGCCGAGGGCCGCGACTGGACCTGGGAACGCGAGGACGCGAAGCAGCCCCACTACCGCGCCTACCTCGACGACCGCGGCCGCATCATGGCCCTCATCTGCCAAAACACCGACCTCGGCGACGGTTGGGAACGCGAGGGCGAGTCCGAGTGGTATTTTCGCGAATTCGCCGAAGGCCAGGCGTATCCCTTGGCGATCAACATCATCTTCCACGTCATGACCCACTGAGCGCCCCGCCGGGCGCGCCACCCCGCCGAATCGCCACCCCCGAACCACAACTGCCGCCGCACCGCCACCGCCTTTCTAGCCCCCCCCCGCCCCGGCCCCCCCCCCCCCCCCCCCCCCCCCCCCCCCCCCCCCCCCCCCCCCCCCACCCCCCCCCCCCCCCCCCCCCCCCCCCCCCAGCGCCCCCCAACCCCCCACCCCCGCCCCCCCGCCCCTTGGGCGCGCCCCCATAACGGGAGAGGGTGGAAATGGATGACGATGAAGTCAATGTATATGTCTATTTATTAATAAGGGTTTGTTTACCTTTAGGAAGATCATTTTTATTTTGATAATAGAATAAGAAATGATCTTTTAATTCAAAATATCTACTCTTCCACAATTTTGATTTTTGTCCTTTTTTTAAAAGTTCAC
>JBBRHC010000228.1:0-6349 GCA_038223295.1 Opitutales bacterium | reverse complement strand
GCTTAGTGGCCGCCGGCGCCGCCTTGGTGTTCCTGGATGTATTCGTTTTTGAGGCCGAGGGCCTCGGGGGCGTGGAGCACGAGCATCTTCATGCGGATATCGGCGGGGACCTGCGCGGCCGTCGCTTTCGAAACGACGATCATCAGGCCGATCGCCAGTGGCACGGACCAGATGGCGGGCTGTTCGCAGAGGATGCGGAGGAGCGGGTGGGCGGCCCAGAAATCGTTCATGCCGGCGAAGCCCGAGAAGAGTTTGCCCATGGGGCCTTTGTCGGTCGCGAGGTTGCTGACGTTGGTGAGGGTGGCGGCGAAGAGCGCGAGCACCCCGCCGGTGAGCATGCCGGCGGCGGCGCCTTTCATGGTCATGCCGCGCCACCACACGCTCATGAAAAGCAGCGGGAAGTAGCTGGCGGCGGCGATGGCGAAGGCCTGGCCGACCATGAAGTTGATCTCGAGCGGCTCGACGAGGGAGCCGAGGCCGACGGAGACGCCGCCGATGCCGATGGCGGCGAATTTGAACATCTTCATGCGCTGCTCGGGGGTGGAGTCGGGCCGCAGCATGCGACCGTAAACATCGTGGGCGACGGCACTGGTCATGGAGACGAGCAGGCCGGAGAAGGTGCTCATAAAGGCGGCGAAGGCGCCGGCGCAGGCGATGCCGCTGAGGATGGAGCCGAGGACGCCGTATTTGGCGCGGATGAGGGTGGGGAGTTCGAGGACGATCTTGTCCGTGCCCTTCGCGCCGACGCCATTGTAGAGCTCGGGGAGGAAGTTGCGCCCGATCACGCCGATGATGGGCGGGAAAACGTAGAAGACGCCGATCAGGATCATGACCCACATGGTGGTGCGCTTGGCGGCGACGCCGTCGGGGTTGGTGTAGAAACGCACCAGGATGTGGGGCAGGCCGGCGGTGCCGCACACGAGGGCGATGATGAGCGAGTAGGTGTAGAGCAGGGAGAGGGGCCGGGTCTGCTCGGGCGAGAGGTTGGCGGCTTTGGCGGCCTTGGTGGTGAGCGGGCCGAAGGGGGAGATCCAGGCCTCGTCGGCGGGGGCTTTGGGCGGGAGATCTTTGCGGGTAAGCTCCGCGGAGGCGGGCGGGATCGCGGTCGGGATGGCCGGGGCGATGGCGGCGGCGCGTTCGCCGGGGGCGAGGTTGGCGTCGAGGTTTTTGCCATAGCCGCCGAAGACGGCCATGAGCACGAAAACCGGGACGCTGATCGCGAACATTTTCATCCAATACTGCATGGCCTGGACGAGGGTGATGCCCTTCATGCCGCCGAGGGCGACATTGAGGGTGATGACGGCGCCGACCACGGCGACGCCGACCCAGTAGGGCAGGCCGGGGAAGATGTAGGCGAGGGTGGTGCCCGCGCCCTTCATCTGGGGCATGGTGTAGAAAAAGCCGATGAAGAGCACGAAGCAGACGGCGATCTTGCGGAAGAGCGGCGAGTCGTAGCGGCCCTCGGCGAAGTCGGGGATGGTGTAGGCTCCGAAGCGGCGCAGGGGGCCGGCGATGAAGAGGAGCAGGAACAGGTAACCGCAGGCGTAACAGACCGGATACCAGAGGGCGTCGTAGCCGATGGCCATGACCATGCCGGCCACGCCCATGAAGGAGGCGGCGGAGAGGTATTCGCCGGAGATGGCGGAGGCGTTCCACCCGACGGAGACGGAGCGGCCGGCGACGAAGAAATCGCTGGCGGTCCTGGAGGTCTTGGCGGAGCGGAAACCCAGGTAGATCGTGATCGCGACGGTGACGAGGGAGAAGACGAGGATCCAGGGATCGACGGCGCCGACGGCGGCGAAGGACGGCGGCAGGAGGGCGGGCAAAGGGGCGGCGGCCGGGGTGGCCGGGGAGAGCAACGGGATCATTTGCGCAGGGCCTCCCGGGCCTCGTTGGCCTCCAGTTGAAGGGAGCGTTTGATGAAAAAGCCGGAGATGAGCCAGACGTAGGGGAAAAACAATACGCCGAGGATCAGCCAGGTGAGGGTGAACCCGCCCACGCGCACAGCCATGGCGGCGGGCGCGAAGTAGTTGAGCAGGGGGAGGCCGAGGAGCGCGACCAGGAAGGCGGCGGCGCAGGCGACGGAGAGCCGGAGCTGGCGACGCATGAGGTCGCGCAGAAACGACTCGCTGTGGATTCTGTCTTGGGGAGACGGCGGGAGGGGCGGGGTCATCGCGGCGAGCGTGCGACCGGTCCGATTCGTGGCGAACAAATGCGCGGTTTCTTGCGTTTCAACCTGCCGCGCCGGATGGGGGCACGCAGGGGAGGCCATGGCTTCTTGCACGCGGCGCGGGCCGGCCGGTCGGGCGGTGCGGTCAATACGAGATGCGCTCGATAGACCGGAAGGCGCCGAAGGCGGCGAACCTCGGTGGCGGCGGCTGAAAGGCGTGGTTGGAGAAGGGCGGGGTCGGGGACGGAGGAAGGCGGGGACGGAGTATAGGAACGGCGGGTGTGCTGCGACCCCGCCCCACTGGTGAGGGGCGGAACGCGGGGGTGGGGATGCCCAGGGCTACTCGTTGAACTCGTCGCGCTGTTTGCGGCGGTCGGCCTCGAGTTCGGCGGCGACGGCGGGGTCGATCACGGCGAGGCGCAGGCGGAGATCGTGCTCGGCGCGGCGCAGGTCCTCGTAGCGCTGTTCGAGCATGATTTCGTGTTCTTGTTGGGCGGCGACTTTGTTGAGGAGGGTGGTCTCGGATTGCTCGATGAAGCACTCGCGCTCGCGCATGGCGGCCTTGGCCTCGGCGAGGGCGCTTTCCTGGGTGTCGAGCTCGGCGCGGAGGGTCTCCAGGGCGGAGGTTTCCTCGGCGTGGGCGGCGAAGGGGGGCAGGGTGGGGGCGCGGCGCTGGGCCATGAGCACGCGTTCGCGGGCGAGGAGGAGATTTTCGAGCTCGGCGATCTCGCGTTCGCGTTCCGCGAGGCGGGATTGGAGGTCCTCCATGGCGCGTTCGCGGGCGTCGAGTTCGGCTTCGCGGAGGCGTTGGGCGCGATCCATCTCCAGCAGGCGCGCGCGCTCGGGGGCGGTGTTGGTGACGGACGGGGCGGCGGGGAAGGGGGAGCGGCTGTTGAGGCGCTCCTCGATGCGACGCTGGACGCTGGCCGGGGCGTCGGTGTAGGCGAGCGAGATGAAGCCTCCCACCTGGGGCGGGGTGTTGCCGGGGGAGGGGCGGCGGGGCAGGGTGAGCGGCATTTGCCGGCGCGGCGGCGGGAGCGAACCGAGGGGCGGACGCGGGGGGAAGGGAGTCTGGTCAGGCATGGCGCTTGGGGGTGGCGACCGGCTTGGCGGAGGAGCCGGGGTGGGCGATTATCCGCGGCCGAACAGGCGTTGGAAAAACGAGGGTTTGCGGGCGGGGGCGGGCGGGGTCGTGGCGGGCAGGTGCGGGGCGAGGAGGGCGAGGACGACGGGGGCGAGCGCGGGGTCGTCGAGGCCGTCGGCGAAATAGGCCGGGGGCGTGCCGGCGGCGGCGGATTCGCGCAGGGCGGTGTGCTCGGCCGCAAAGTAGGCGACGGCGCGGGAGACGCGCACGGCGGTGGCGGAGGGCGCGGCGGAGGGGTTTTTCACCACGGCGGCGCGGGCGGCGGGGTCGAGCGAGGCGGCGGCGAGGGCGATGGCCTCGCGCAGGTGGAGGCCGGGCGTGCCGCGGCGGAGGGGGAGGAAGCGGGCGAGGGAGGCCTCGTCTTTTTGCGCGAGAGCGTTGAGGAGTTCGCGGAAATCGCCGCCGACGATGACGGCTTGGGAGAGGCGGGAGGCGAAGCCGACGAAGCCGCCCAGGGTCTGCACGCTCTCGACGCGGCAGAGCTCGATGGTGGCGGGGGTGAGCGAGGAGATGGAGAGGGGGAAATCCTCGGGCAGGCTGAGGCGGGCGAGGTTTTTAATGAGGGGGGATTCGGAGTCGGTCGCACCGACGGGGGAGGCGACGAGGTCGTCCATCATTTCGCCGAAGGGCTGGTCGAAGGCGGCGGTATCGTTCAGGATGGTGATGAGCGCGCCGAGCTGGGCGGGGGGCAGGCCGCGGGCGGCGAGGGCGGCGACGGCCTGCGAGTAGGGCAGGTAAATGTAGGCGGCGGGGCTCTCGTCGGGGGCGCTGACGGGCCAGGGGGGGACGTCAAGATCCTGTGCGAGGCTGGCGAGCGGGGTGTCCACGAGGATGGATTTGGCGAAGGCGGCGCGGGCCTTGTCCCAGGCGGCGGAATCGGAAGGGATGGGAAGGATGGTGGCCATGGAGCGGGAGCGGGGAAAAAGGGCTCAGACGACGGGGGGCGGGTTGCGGATGATTTCCTCGGCGACGCGTTCGTAGTCGCGGACGACGTTGTCGCCGGCGGCTTCCTGGGCGAGGAGGATGACGGGCAGGCCGAGGGCGACGGCGCGGCGCACGACCATGGCGTCGCGCACGAAGGACTCGAAGATGCGGGCTTCTTTGGCGGTGCGTTTGGCGGCCTTGAACTGGTTTAGCCGTAGCTGCATGCGCATCTTGGGGACCTCGATATCGACGCCGGTTTTGATGGCGTTGAAGATGATGCCGTAGACCTGGGAGGCGGGGCCCATGGCGGCCTTGCGGAAGCTGGCGGAGAGCTGGTGGAAGCGACCGAGCTTTTCGATCAGCAGGGTGAAGCCGATGAGGGAAAGCGCGTCGGGATTGGACGGGACGTAAATCTCGTTGGCGGTGAAAATGCCGCACTGGGAGGCTCGGAGAATATTGGGGGGGCAGTCGAAGAGGATGAAGTCGTAGTGGTCCTCGATCTCGGCGATTTGCTCCTGGAAAATCACGTAGGCGGGACGGCGCGGATCGCCGGCGTACTCGCTCTCCAGGTCTACGAGGTTGAAGGAGGTGGGGAGGAGATCGAGGCCGGGGAGGGCGCAGCCGCCGGCTTTGTCGAGGACGACGTCGTGCAGGATGATGTCGCGGACGCGGTGGCGGCCGGGGTCGAAGATGGAGAACACGGCGCCTTCGCCGCTGACGTTGATGGGATTCCACCGGTCGAGTTTCAGGAGCCAGATGGAGGCGTTGGATTGGGTGTCGAAGTCGCAGAGCAGGACGCGATGCCCGAGACGGGCGAGGAAGGCGGCGACATTGACGATGAGCGAGGTCTTGCCGACGCCGCCCTTGTAGTTGATGAAAGCGAGTTTGCGGGCCATTGCGCGTTTGTTAAGGGGAACCGCGTTACTTTTTACAATTCGTCCGCGTGGCGGCGAGGGCAATTTTCGGCGTTTCGTGATATGGGCGTGCGGCGGGGTGATTTGACCTGCTTTTCGCATCGCGGCGGTGTGGGGGCGGGGTTGTGTTCGCCGCATGATGAAGGAGATCCAACCAGCCATGGCGGAGCGGGCGCGGCGTTTGTTGTGCGGCTTGCAGGACGAGATCCAGGGGACGCTGATCGCGGCGCGGGCGAGGCAGGGGAAAAACTTCGCGCGGGTGGCGGCGGTGATGCCGGACGACACGATTTTCCATATCGATAAACTCTCGGAGGCGGCGATTCTGGGCTGGCTGGAGCGCAACTGGCCGCGCGCCTGGCCGGTCGAGCTGGTGATGGAAGGGCTGGAGGCCGGGACGACCTTCCCGCAGGGCACGCCGGTGGGCGGCACGGACTGGAAGCTGATCCTCGATCCCATCGATGGCACGCGCTGCATCATGTATGACAAGCGCAGCGCGTGGGCGCTGGCCGGGCTGGCTCCCCAGCGCGGCGCGCGCACCGGGCTGCGCGACATCGTGGTGGCGGCGATGACCGAGCTGCCCACCGCCAAGGCGGGCGCGGCGGACCAGTTCAGCGCGGTGCGCGGCGGGCCGCTGCGCGCGACGCGACGCGACCTGCGGACCGGCATCATGAAAAAATGGATACCGAGGCCGAGCGAGGCGACCGACTGCGACCATGGCTTCGCCTCGCTGGTAAAGTTTTTCCCGGAGGCGAAGGCGCTGAACGCGAGCCTGGAGGAGGCGCTGTGGCGCGACCTCGGGCTGCATGGCAAGGACGGGGGGGCGCGCGTTTTCGACGACCAGTATCTCTCCACCGGCGGTCAGCTTTACGAGCTGTTGGTCGGGCATGATCGCATGATTGGCGACCTGCGTCCGTTCACGCTGCCGCTGGTCGGGATGGCGACGGCGCTGTGTTGTCATCCCTACGATATTTGCACGGCCTTGCTGCTGGAGGCGGCGGGCGGGGTGGTGGAGGCGCCGGACGGGCGCGCGTTGCGGGCGCCGCTGGACACGACCACGCCGGTGGCGTGGGTGGGCTACGCCAATCGGGCGCTGGCGCGACGGATGCGGCCGGCGCTCCGTCGCGTGCTGGCCCGGCTGCCGATGATGGCGGTCAACTAGGCACGCGCGGGCGGGTGGTGCGACCGTCGGCCCAGGAG
>JBBRHC010000227.1:0-6410 GCA_038223295.1 Opitutales bacterium | reverse complement strand
AGGAGGGGTGGAGGCCGAGGTGGTCGGAGACGGCGAGGACGTCTTTTTGTTTAAGCGCGAGGGTGGGGCGGAGGGCGTGGTAGGCGGGGTCGGAGAAGGGGACGAGGGTGTTGAGCCCATCGTTGCCGCCGGCGAGTTGGACGAGGACGAGGATGCGGCGGTCTTTCTCCGGGGCGGCGGCGGCGTGGGCGCTTTGCACGAGGAACTGCGGGGCGAATCGGCTGAAGGCGAGCAGGCCGATGCCCTGGGTGGAGCGCTGGAGGAACTCGCGGCGGGTGGAGGGAAGAAGGGCGGACATGAATTTATGATTTATGATTGAAGATTTATGATTGGGGGCGAACGGCGATGGGCGAAGGGCGAACGGCGGAGGACGGCGGTTGGCTGAGGGGGGACGCGGGAGGGTTAGCAGAGTTGATACTCGGGGGATTGGAGGACGGCGATGGTGGCGCGGCGGGCTTGGGCCTCGAAGTCGTCGGACTCGCCCTTGGCGAGGTAGTTGACGAGGGTGGCGCGGTAGTCGGGGGTGACGCGGACGGGCAGGAAAAAATCGCAGAGGCGATCGGCGATGCCTTGGGGGCCGAGGGCGGTGAAGGCCTGGATGCGCTCCTCATCCACGGTGAAGCGGCGGTGGCCGGCGTCGCGGGCGGCCTCGAGTTCGAGGCGTTCGTCGGCGTTGAGGCGGTGGGTTTCGAGCGGGGTGCAAAGGGTCAACGCGAGTTGGCGGCGGGCGGCGAGGGTGGAGGAGTTGATCCAGAGGCGGCCGCCGACCCAGCCGCGTACGTTGGGCGGGCGGAGCAGGTTTTGCCCCATCTGGCGGATGGGCTGGAGGGTGGTGCGCTGGAGCGGGATGACGTCGAGCCCGAGGTCTTGCACGAGCCCGAGGTAGTAGTGGACGGGGCTCTTGATGAGGTTGCCGCGAAAATCGGGGTGGTGGAAAAGAGTGGAGCCGAAAAAACGCAGGCAGAGCTCGCGCAGGCTGAAGCCAGCCTGGCGCCACCGGGCGCCGAGGGGGGCGAAAAACTCGGCGGGTATGGGTTGGTCGGAGAGGTAGAAACGCGCCATCTCGCGGGGCAGAAAGGTGGCGGCGGCGGGCTGGCGGTAGGCGAGGTCGATGACCTGGTCGCCGGTGAAGGCGCCGGTCTCGCCCAGGAGGGTTTTCGCGCCGCGATCGTTTTCGCGTTCGGCGAAGCGGAAGCCGTCCTTGTCGTTGAAACGATAGCCGGTGAAGGCGCGGGCGGCTTGTTTGATATCGTCCTCGGTGTAGTTGCCCTCGCCGAGGAGGAAGAGCTCGAAGAGCTCGCGGGCGAAATTCTCGTTGGGGGCCTTGCGGGAGCTGCGGTTGAGGTCGAGGTAGCTGATCATCGCGGGAGAGCGCGAGACGGCCTGGGTGAGCGCGGGGGCGGGGCCGACGCCGTGGCGGCGGAGGATGTCGAAGTGTTGGTAGATCGCCTCGGCGCGATTCACTTTTTCCAGGCTCACGACGTAGACGTCGGAGAGGAAAAGCACCCACTTCTCGAAGGCGGAGCGGGCGGGGTCGGCGGAGGCTTGCAGCCATTTGAAGGTGAACTCGACGGCGGCGGTGTTTTGCAGGTCGCCCTCCTCGCGGTCGAAGGTGCGACGTTCCTCGGGGCCGGCGGAGGCGCGTTTGAGTCGGGCGAGCTCGGCGAGACGCGGCGCGATCTGGGTGAGGTAGGCGGGACGGTCGAGCGCTGGAGGAGTGACGGGGAAAAGCTGGTCGAGCGTGGCTTTAAGGCCTTCCTGGGTGGCGCGGGTGACGTCCTCGGGCCGGGCAGCCCAGCCGGCGCGGCGCAGGAGGTGGCGGGCGAGGTCGGCGTTCCAGGCGGAGGCGGGCAGCGGGGACCAGGCTTGTTCGGGGGGAAGGGGGGGAAACATGCCGCGGGAGGGTGATACTTTAGACGTGAGAAACACAGCTTGGTTTCCACCGCGCGGGGCGTGGTATCACCCACCCAAGGGGGTTCGGTAGAGGCGGGGCACGCGTTTGGTCACGGAGCAAAGCGTCTCCCACGGGATGGTGTCGGCCCACGCGCTGAATTCGGGGAGCGGGATCTCGGCGTCGAGCTGGCGGCCCACGATCACGGCCTCGTCGCCGGCGGCGACCTCGGGCAGATCGGTGACGTCCACGATGGTCTGGTCCATGGTCACGCGGCCGAGGATGGCGCAACGCCGGCCGCGCACGAGCACCTGGCCGCGATTGCTCAGGGCGCGGGGGATGCCGTCGCCGTAGCCGGCGGCGAGCACGGCGATGCGCGAGGGGCGGCGCAGCACGCAGGTGCGGCCGTAGCTCACGCTGGCGCCGGCGGGGAGGTTTTTGACCAAACCGACGCGTGTCCGAAAACTGAATACCGGCTCGGCGGGGACGGCGGCGAGGAGCGAGCGGGAGCGGGGCAGGATGCCGAACTGGAGCAGGCCGACGCGCACGGCGTTGAAGGGGCCGGCCTGCTCGATGGTGTCGAGGCCGGCGCTGTTGTCCGCGTGGATGAAGAGACGCTCGCGGTCGAGGCCGGGGCAGTGCGCGGCGAGGGCGGCGAGGAAACGCAGCCGCTGCTCGGCGGTGAAGGCGGGGTCGTCGTCGGAGCTGGAAAAATGGGTGAACACGCCCGAGAGCCGCAGGTAGGCGGCGTGGCGGATGGCGCGATAGACGGGCGCGGTTTCCTCGTGCCAGACGCCGAGGCGGCCCATGCCGGTGTCGATCTTGAGGTGGACGTCGAGGTGGCGGCGCGCGGCGGCGGCGCAACGGTCGAGGCGCTCGACCTCTTCCACGGAAGAGATGGTGACGGCGACGTCCAGCTCGGGCGCGAAGCGGGCCTCCTCGGGCAGGAGCGCGCCCAGGACCAGGACGGGCCAATCGGGGCCGACCTCGCGCACGGCGGCCGCTTCGGTGAGGTTGGCCACCGCGAAAAGGTCGGCCCCGGCGTGCATCAGGCGGGCGGCGACCTGGGGGAGGCCGTGGCCGTAGGCGTCGGCCTTGACCACGGCGACGTAGCGGATGTGGGCGGGCAGCGAGGCGCGGATGCGGCGTAGGTTGCGCTCAAGCGCGGCAAGGTCGATCTCGGCCCAGCAACGGAGGGGAAGGCCGCCGGGCGCGCTCATTTTGCGGAAACGACGGACGCGCCGGGGGCGGGCGTTGCGGCGATCGCGGCCGGGGCCTGGGCCGGGGCTTGGTGAATCTGGGGCGTCCAGGCGACATAGCTCGGGGTCTCGTGCAGGAAGGCCTCGGGCTCGGGCGCGTCGCGGAAAAACGGTTCGTCGGGCGCGGCGGCGAGCAGGGCGGCGGCGGAGTAGGGGAGTGCGCGCGGCTCCACGCCGGCGGGCAGGGCGGACCAGCGGCGGAAGTCGGCGGGCGTGGCGAGCGGGCCGCAGGCGGCAAGCTCGACGGAAGGCAGGCGGAGCAGGGCGTGCGGCGGGGGCGGCGGCGGGGGTGGCGGGGGCGGCGGAGCGCCGTCCGGCGAGAGGGAGAGGGCGCGGGGCTTTACCGCATGCCAGGTGTCGCGCCGCGCATCGGCGATGATCGTGAGCCCGGGATGGGCGGCGGCGAGGAGCGGAAGGCTGTGGAACGAGTGGAGCGCGAGGGCGGGCCGGACCACGCGCCATACGCGCAGCGAGGCGGCGGCGAGGCGGATGCCGAGCACGGAGCCGGGGCCGTCGCAGAAGGCGACGGCATCCAGATCCTGGATACGCAGGCCGCCGGACGCGGCGAGCACGCGGGCGACGACGACCGGGAGGGCGGACGAGGCCCCGCCCTCCACGGCGGCGACGGCGACGGGCGCGGGCCCGGGTGCGAACACGTTGACCAAAGGCCCGGCGCTCGAGGCGGCGTCAGGCGTGGCGCGGGTTTCGGCACGGGCGCGCCAGAGCGAGGCCTCCACTCGGGGCGAGCAGGTGTCGATGACCAGGAGCGTGGCGTGGCGGGTGAGGATTTGACGGAGACTCGGCACGGGGTGGGAACGGGTGGGGAAAGGGAGTCGCAGCAAGCGACGGGGGGGGGCGGCGGGCAAGCGCGAGAATCGGCATTGACCGGGTTTTGCGCCGCTGCGTAGCGTGTTCGATTCTATCCACGTAACCCATCGCCTTTTTCCAGCCTGTGAACATCCATATCCAAGACGTTTCCCCCACCCGCAAGAGCCTGACCGTGAGCTTCGACGCGACTGAAGTCGCCGCCGAGTATAAGTCGGTGATCGGCGAGGTCTCCAAGCAGGTGCGCATCCCCGGTTTTCGCCCCGGAAAAGCGCCCTCGAGCCTCATCCTCAAGCAGCACGGCAAGGCGGTCGGCGAAGAGTTTAAGCAGAAGGTCGTCGGCAAGGCCTACCGCGACGGCATCAAGGAGTCGAAGCTCGACGTGATCCAGGTGACCAACGTGCAGGAGGGCGACATCGCCCCGGACAAGTTCGCCTCCATCGTGATCACTGTGGATATCCGCCCCGCGTTCGAGTTGCCCGATTTGGCCGGTATCCCCGTCACCGTCGCGCCTTCCGAGCCGACCGAAGACGAGGTGACGGCCGGGGTTGACGCCCTGCGCGGCGAGCGAGCCGATTTCAAAGTGGCCGAGCGCCCCGCGCAAAAAAGCGACTACGTGAAGCTTTCCTACGAGGGCACCGTGACGGGCCAGGCGATCCTGGACATCGTGCCCGACAAGCAGATCTACGGCAAAGTCCCGCAGACTTGGGAAGAGGTTGAAGGCGCGAACGAAGGCCTTATCCCCGGCTTGGGCAAGCAGCTCGCGGGGCTGAGCACGGGCGAGAAGAAGGACCTCACGGTGACCTTCCCCGCCGATTTCAAGGGCGCGCCCGATCTCGCTGGCAAGACGGCGGTTTACGCGGTCGAGGTGCTGGAGATTCGTGAGCGCGTGCTGCCCGGGCTGAACGAGGAGTTTTTCAAGGCCAACCAAGTGGACGACCTCGCCGGCCTGCACTCCAAGGTGCGCAACAACCTGAAGGCGCGCAAAGAGAACGAAAACCTCGCCGGTAAACGCCGCCAGGTCATCGAAGCGCTGATCAGCAAGATCGATTTCCCGGTGCCGCAGAGCCTGATCGACCAGGAGACCCAGGCGGTGCTCCGCCAGTTCGTGCAGGAAAACCAGCGTCGCGGCGTGCCGGTGGAGCAGTTGGAAAAGGACAAGGATCAACTCATCGCCGGCGCTCGCAAGGCGGCCGAGAGCCGGGTGAAGACGCAGTTGATCCTCGCCCGCATAGCGGAGCAGGAGAAGCTCGCGGTCGAGGCCGCCGACATCGACACCTTCCTTTACCGTCAGTCGATGCAGACCGGCACCAAGCCCGAGAAGCTGGTCAAGGAACTCACCAATGATCGCGAACGCTTGCGCGCCGTGCAGCAGAGCATCGTGTTCGACAAGGCCCTCGATTTGATCGTGTCGAAGGCGATCGTGACCGAGACGACCGCCGCCACGACAGCGTCCGAATCTCCGGCTCAGATAGAGGCCGCTCCGGACGCCGTTGTGGCGCCCGAGACCACTCCGAGCGCTTGATTGGCAAACGGATAACCTATTCGCCGCACGGATCGCCGAGAGCGGCGATCCAGCCGATAGCGCCAATCTCTAAAACTGGCTCCGCCCGCGTATCACGCGGCGGGGCCTTTTTGTTTTTTGGAGGAAAGCGGGGCGGCATCCGAAAGCGCGGAGGCCCGCGCGGCAATCAAGCGCGCATCAAAGCGGATCGGCCGAGGGGCTTTGCGGCCATGGCGCAGGGCCCAGGCCGGGAAGTCAGGGTGGGCGGGGTTGATCACGTAGTTTAGCGCTTCGGGCACGACCGCGCTGGGCACGCCAATCGCGAAGCCGTTGCGCAGGATGAGCTGCTCGTTGCCAAGACGTTGCGTGAAAGGAATTGAATCGTGGCGGGGCCAAGCCCCCGGGATAAATTCCGGATCCAGCACATAAATGGCGTCATCCGGAATATCGAGCGCCAGCGCCACGTAGTCCGCCATGGGCAGGGCGGGGTCGAAATGCACCAGGATTTCCAGCATCGCGAGCGCGAGCGAATCCGAGGCGTAGATGGCGGGCACGCCGGGCGGATTCCAGCGGCCGCCGAAACGCCGCGCGCCCTCGCCATCCAGGGCGGTGGCGGCGTAGTGGCTTTTCACGACACGCCATGCTTTGGGAAGCGTCCCGGAGGCCGTTAAAAGATAATTGGGCGGGAGGTGGTTCCGCCGCCAGAAAGGCGGTGGGAAATTCGAAAACCCAAGAACCACCACCCATGAAGAAGAACAACCTGAATAACGCGTCGGCGCAAGCCGAGCCTTTGGTCAATGAACATCCCTTTCTTGCATACCTGCGTGAGGAATTGAGCCGTGTGGCCGAGCAAATACTGGCCGAGGAAGTAAGTAAATTATGTGGCCCCAGCCATTACCCGCAAGCAGGGACGGTTTACCGCAGAGCGGGC
>JBBRHC010000226.1:0-6429 GCA_038223295.1 Opitutales bacterium | reverse complement strand
GGCGGGATTCCACCACGGGTCGAAAAGCACGACGTAACTGGCGGCGGTGAGGTTGAGGCCGGAGCCGGCGGCCTTGAGGGAGAGGAGAAACACCGGCGGGCCGTCGGCCGCCTGGAAGCGGTTGACCAGATCCTGGCGGTTCTCGGTCTGGCCGGTGAGCAGGAGGTGCCCGATGCCGCGCGCGACGAGCTCCTCGCGAATGAGCTCCAGCATGGTGACGAACTGGGAAAAAACCAGGACGCGGTGGCCCTCGGCGACGAGCGGCTCGATGGTGTCGAGCAGGGCGTCGAGCTTAGCGCTGGTCGGACGCGTGGAGACCTCGTCGTCGGGCGAGGCGGCGGCGGAGTGGGAACCGGTGACGGAGGAGGCGGCGGCGGGGGAACGAGCGAGGGCCTTGGCGGGGCGGCCGCGTTTTTTCGCCGGCGCGGGCGCGGTGTCGGCGGCGACGGTGGCGAGGGTGGCGGGCGAGGGCGGCGCGTCGGAGTCGAGCCCGAGCAGGCGCGGATCGCAACAGATCTGGCGGAGGCGGAGCAGGGACTGGAGGATGTTGAAACGCTGGCCGTCGAATTCGCGGTTGGTGTTCACCGCGAGCAGGAGCTGCCGGGCGCGTTTCAGCTCGGCGTCGTAGAGGGTGCGTTGCACGCCCTCGAGTTCGCAGCCGATCTCCTCCTCGATGCGAGCCGGGAGGTCGCGGGCGACCTGGCCCTTGGTGCGGCGGAGCATGAAGGGGCGCACGCGGGTGGCGAGGCGGGCGCGGGCGCCCGCCGGATCCTCCTTGTCGTCGTAAAGCCGCTGAAAGCCGGCCTGCGAGCCGAGGAGGCCGGGCTGGGCGAAGGCGAGCAGGCTCCAGAGATCGAGCAGGCGGTTCTCGATCGGCGTGCCGGTGAGCACGAGGCGGCGGAGGGCGGGCAGATCGCGGGCGGCGCGGGCGGTGGAGCTGCCGGGGTTTTTGATGTTCTGGCCCTCGTCGAGCACGACGGCATCCCACGCGACGGCGGCGAGCTCGGCGGCGCGCAGACGGAGCTGGGCGTAGTTGATCACCACTACGCGGGCCTCGGGCGGAGGCGGCAGGCCGGGGGCGAGGCGCGCGGTGGTAAGGGAGGGCGCGAAACGGGCGGCCTCGATGGCCCAGTTGGGCACCACGGATTTGGGCGCGACGACGAGGGCGCGGAAAGGCGGCGCGGGCGCGGCGGCGGCTCCGGCGGCATCGGGCCCGGGCGCGGCGGTTTTTTGCGCGGCGAGCCAGAGCAACCAGGCGAGGGTCTGGAGGGTTTTGCCCAGGCCCATGTCGTCGGCGAGCACGCCGCCGAGGCCCTGGGCGGAGAGGTGGGCGAGGAAGTGGTAGCCCTCGAGCTGGTAGGGGCGCAGGTCGGCCTGGAGTCCGGCGGGCAGGGCGGGCGGCGGCAGGGCGCGAAGCTCGGCGGCGCGGGCGCGGAGGCGGGCGGCGAGGGCGGCGTCATCGACGGGCGCGTCGGCGAGCTGCAGGGCGTGGAAACGGTGGGTGACGCGGCGCCCGGAGAGCGCCTCCGCGTCGGCGGCGAGGCCGAGACGGTCCAGCGCGGCCCGCTCCTCCGGCGACAGGGCGTCGGCCACGGCGAGGCGTTGCCAACCACGGGTGGGCAGGCGCACCCAGGCGCCGCGGGCCTTGATCAGCAACTGGAGTTCCTCCGGCGTAAGGGTGGTGTCCTCGGGCGTGAGTTGCAGGGAGAGGTCGAACCAATCCTGGCCGGAGCCCTCGACGGCGGAGAGATCGACCGCGAGGCGGGCGCGGAGCGGCGCGCCGAGCAGGCCGCGCAGCTCGGGCGAGACCTCGATCTCCACCTCGGGCGGCAGGGTGGCGCGCCAGGCGATGAAATCCTCGGGGAAGTTTTTGCCGATCGGCCGGGCCCAGCACGCTTCGCCGTCCCACCAGGAGAAACGAAAGTCGCCGAAGCGGGCCCCGACGGCCTTGGCGGTGGCGAGATCGAAATCAAACATCGGCGCGTCCGGACCGGCGGCGCGGGGCGCGCCAGGCGGCAGCCATTGCCAGCCCTGGAAACCGGTCCAGACCTGTGCGCAGGGCGGAGTGGCGGAGCGGGCGTGTAGGGACGCGCACAACGTGGCGCCGGATTGATAACTGTCGTCTTGGGTCCAAAGGCGGAGGAAGGGCGGGAGCGACACGGTTTGGAATCGGGCTTCGAGCGAGGCCGGAAGACGAAGCCCGGTATCGCGCAGGCGTTGCGCCAGCGAAGGCTCGGAGAGCGCGGCGACGGGCAGGCGCGAGGCGACGGGCGCGGGCGGCCCGGGCCAGACCCGGTTTTCCCACAGATACAGCGCGGGCGGGCCGCCGAGCAGGCGAGGCGGGATGGACGGCAAGGTCGCGCCGTCGGGTAAGGCGAAAAAGAGGCTCAGCCGCGCCGGATCGTTCGGGGTAAGCTGGGCGACGAGTTGCAGAGGGGCGGGCTCGATGCGGAAGGGGCTCTCGTCGGGCAGGACGATGGCGGCGTGGAGGGCGGGTTGCCGCAGGATGTACTCGAGTAACCCGTCGGAGAGCACCGTGCGGAGCGACTCGGGGCCCCCGTAAGAGGCGTACGGGCGGATCCGCAACGCGAGGGCGAGATCGCGGGCGGGCGCGGGGAGGTGGGCCCAGTCGCCGGCCTGGGTGTGATCAAGGGCCTTGAGCCATTTCTGGGTGACGCTTCGCCAGGTCTCGCGGGGGCTCTTGGGCGTCAGCACGAGGCCCTGGAGCGCGGCCTCCGCGTTTGGCGTGATCTGGAGGCGAAGGTCGCGGGTTTTGACCAACTCGTGGGCTGAGTTGTCGCGCTCCTCCAAGGCGGGCATGTCGAACGTGTCGATAGCGTTTCGCCAGACGTTCACTTCACGCTCGATGAGAACCTGATCTATCACCGCGCGCACCGCGGCGGTATCGGTCATCGGCCGGAACGCCTCGGGCACGGGGCGTCCGGCGCATTCCCAATCGTAGGCGATGAATTGCCAGAGCGCCCAGGGATCGGTCGGGGCGGTTTGTCGGGTCCAGTAATCCTCGAAGGCACGCTTATAGCTGAAACGATCAGGCGGGTGGCTCGGGTTGGCACAGAGATCGTTTTGATGCAGCCAGGATTCATAAAGGACGCCCCGGAGCTTCAGCTCGTGAAACGCGGCGGCGAGTTTGCCGAGCAGGGCGCCTTCCTCGCGAGTCGGCGCGCGACCGATTTTTTCCTTTAGCCGGGGCTCCCAGGTTTCGCGAAAAGTGAGGGGCTTGGCGGGTTTGACACGGTCGACGGGTACGACGCCGGGTTGCGGCGGGCTTGGTGCGAGGGCCGGCGCGGCGGCGGCGATATGCCGGAGGTCGTCCAACGCGCGCTCGATCGCGTTGAGGCCAAGCGCGTAGAGATGTTTGCAGCGATGGCCGACCGGGCAACTGCACTCGCCATACCAACCGGTCGAGCTGTGGCCGAGGGTGGTGACATAGGGCTGGTCGGCGCTTCCGCTCACCCGCGCGCCGAGAAGACCTTTGTTTACGCCGAGGATTTTCACCGCCCGGCTGCGGGAGATGCCAAGGCCTTTCCCGCGCGTGCCCGGATCGAAGGCCTGCAAGTAGGCGGAAAGCGAGCCCACGACGGAGACGGATGCGGAACCGGGCGCCGGAGCCGACGCGGGCAACGGAGTCGGCGTCGCGGCGACCGGCGCGGTCGTTTCGGCCACGGGGCCGGCCCCCGTGCCGGAGCCGGACGCGAGCGCCAGCCAGTGCGTGCCGAGGGCGTGGAGATGCTGGCAACGATAGCCCACCGTGCAGGTGCAGCGCCCGGACCAGCCATCGTGCGCCCGCACAAGAAAAACCGTGAACGGCGGGCGGCCAACCTGGCGCGCGAGCCCGCGGATACGGTGGGCATGACCCAGGCCGCCGCCACCCGAACACTCCTCGACCGTCACCGCGCGGGCCGCCTGCGTGGCCTCGGCGCTAAAGTCGCCGAGGTGCTCGCGCAGGGTCTCGCGCTCGCTGCGGAGGGTGGAGTCTTGGGCCACGGGGACGATGCGGTCCGGCGACCGGCGCTTAATAAACCTGCTCCTCGAGCAGGGCGAAAAGTTCGGCCTCGGTGACGCGGCGCTGGGCCATCGAATCTCGTTCGCGCAGGGTAAAGGTGTCGCCCGGCTTCTCAAAGGTGTCGAAGTCGATGGTCACGCACCAAGGCGTGCCGATCTCGTCCTGACGGCGGTAGCGTTTGCCGATCGCGCCGGCCTCGTCGTAAAACACCGCGTAGCGACGCTGGAGTTTTTTGTGCAGGGCCTTGGCGCGCTCGACCAGGGTTTCCTTGTTTTTCAGAAGGGGGAAGACGGCGACCTTCACCGGGGAGATACGCGGGCTGAGGCGCAGCACGGTGCGCGGCTCGGTGTTGCCCTTTTCGTCGGTGACCTGTTCCTCGGCGTAGGCGGAGGAAAGGACGGCGAGGAAAAGCCGGTCGAGGCCGACGGCGGGCTCGATGACGTGGGGGAGGAATTTTTTCTTCGAGGTCTCGTCGAAGATAGCTTGGGGGACGCCGCTCGCCATCTCATGCTGGCCGAGGTCGTAGTTGCCGCGGGCGGCGAAGCCCCACAGCTCCTGCACGCCGAAGGGGAACTTGAACATGAGGTCCGTCGTGCCCTTGGAGTAGAACGCGAGCTTCTCCCTAAGGTGGTCGTATTCAGAAATATGTGACGCGGGCAGGCCGATGCTGAGCAGCCAGTCCTTGCCCCAATCGATCCAGTAGCGGTGCCACTTCGCCCAGTCGTCGTCCTCATGGATGAAGAACTCCATCTCCATCTGCTCGAACTCGCGGGAGCGAAAGATGAAGTTGCGAGGGGTGATCTCGTTGCGAAAGGACTTCCCCGTCTGGGCGATGCCAAAGGGGAGCTTCACGCGGCAGGTGTCCACGACGTTTTTGAAGTCGACGAACATGCCCTGGGCGGTCTCGGGGCGCAGGTAGGAGACGGACGAGGCGTCGGTCATGGCGCCGACGTTCGTCTGGAACATCATGTTGAACGCGCGCGGCGGGGTGAGGTCGGGGTTGCCGGTGGCGGGGGACGGGATCTGGGTGATCTCCTCGGGGCGGGCCTCGGTGAAGTCGCGCGGCAGCACGGCGGCGAGTGTGCCCTGGATGGCTTTTTTTCGCTTCAGTTGATCGGCGGCGGCCTGGAGGTCCTCGGTGGTTTTCTCGCTTTCAAGAGCGGAGACGTAGCCGACGGTCTGGGCGACACCGTCCGCGCCGGTGACGATGACGGGGGCGAAGAATAGCTGGTCGGCGCGGTAACGGTTTTTCGAGACTTTGCAGTCCACCAACGGGTCGCTAAAGCCGGCGATGTGGCCGGAGGCTTCCCAGACCTTCGGATGCATGATGATGGAGGTCTCGATGCCCACGACGTCTTCGCGGCGACGCACCATGTCGTTCCACCAGCAGTCGCGGATGTTCTTTTTCAACTCCACGCCGAGCGGACCGTAGTCGAAAAACCCGTTGAGTCCGCCGTAGATCTCGGAGGAGGGGAAAACGAAGCCGCGTCGTTTCGCGAGGGAGACGACGGCTTCCATGAGGTTGGCGGGTTCGACGGCGGACGTGGACATAAGAGTGGAGCATTAGCCGACGTGAAGCGCCGAGGTCAACCGCTCCTCAACCGCGCGTGAAAAGCGGGACGAAAAAGGCGGCCGCCCAAGGATCCGAGGGCAAACACAAGGCCTAAAACCTAACGGGCAGGGGGAGTAGGAAGACTCGTTCCCGCGCCGGCGGCGGTGAGGATCGTCTGCATCTCAAGCAGCAGTTTTTCGCGAAAATCCAACTCGGAGGAGCGCTGCTCCAGCCGACGCGACAGAAGCTGCAACTCGTTAAAGGGAGCCGTCACTGAGCGAGAGGACGCAGGCGCGGACTGGGGAGCGGCGCCGACGTCGGCGTCGTTTTGCTGCATGGCCAACTGCCGCTCGAAGCGACGGGTGCGTTCGCGCAACTCGCGATCACGGTTGGCGACGGCATCGCGCTCGAAAGACAGGCGGGTCTCGGCGTTGGCAAGCTGCTCGGCCTTGCGCGTCAGCTCATGTTCGCGGCGCTCGAGATCGGCCACCGGACTCTCCGCCGTGGCCACCCCGCCGATCATACGCAACGACGCGGCGATGGCGCTGTACTCTTTTGCGGTCAAACGAGGACCCGGGTTGGCGGCCTGAAGCAGCGCGCGCAACCTCGTCGCGTCGACGGAGCTGTAGATGATATCTCGCAGTCCACAGCGGATAGCCGCGACCGTAAGCGGCAAGGTCGGCGCGTGGCACAAGAGCACACCGTGATACAGACCCAAATTATTCCTGATCACGCCGATTTCCGCGCAAGCGGCATCGAAGCACGACGCCTCCATGCGCCGGGCATCGAGAACGAGCAGGTTGATCGTGGACGAAACGGGCGCGCGCGCGGTCCCGATATGGTGGTGAAATTG
>JBBRHC010000225.1:0-6431 GCA_038223295.1 Opitutales bacterium | reverse complement strand
CGCGCCGTCCCCCGCCGCCCTACCCGTCGCCGCGCTGGTGCCCGCCCCCGACCCCTTGCTTACCTTTTCCTACACCCGCGCCCGCCCCGACGTGATCTACGAGGTGCAAACCACGACCGACCTCTCCAACCCCGCGGGCTGGAGCGCCGCCGGCGTCACCCAAGGCCTCCCCGACGCCGCCGGCCTCACCACCGCCACCATCCCCGCCGGCCCCGCCCCCCGCTTCCTCCGCCTCAGCGTCACCCTCGCCCCCTAACTCCAATTCGCTTTCAAAGTGATTCTAATCGGCGAGGACGGCCAACCCTACATCGCATGCTTTGTGTAGCGTTGGCCGTCCCTGGCCAATTTTTGAGGATAGTCTCATCTTGATCGCGAATTGGAATAAGCGGGGCGTGACAGCCAGCAGCGCACATCACCCCCAAATGACTTTGTTTTTGATACGACATTAAATTCAAAGTCATTTACTTTCGATTCAGATATGCAACTTTACGTCCATGCCTGAAATTCACCCCTCCCCAAAGATCGTCGGTCGCGATGCCTTTATCGCGAATACCTGGCGCATGCTAAATGAGAAGAGCATTTACATGAACGATTTGCGTCGAATAGGAAAAACGGAGATTCTTCGCAAAATGAACGGCGAAATCCCGCTCGGCTGGATCGCCGCCTCCTCCGATCTGGAGGGCATCCACACCGCCGAGGAGTTTGCGGCGCTGGTTTACAAGCAATCAGCCACCGTTCTCGGCACGAAAAAACAAACCCTGCGCAAGATGGCCGCCCTTCTGAAGAAGGCCGCCGGCACCGAGATCATAGGCATCGTAAAGCTCTCCGACGGGCAGCCCTTACCCTGGAAGGACGTACTGCGAATCACCTTCGACGACATCGCGGAGACCCTGCGAGAATCCACCGACGCGCAGCGCATGGTTTTCTTCTGGGACGAGGTGCCCTACTTGCTGGATAACATCGCCAAGAACACCGCCACGGGACAGGGCAAGGACACCGCCGCGCAGGTTCTCGACATTCTCCGCGAGCTTTCCCAGCGGCACGACAACATCCGCCTCCTCCTCACCGGCTCCATCGGCATTCACCACGTCCTGCGCAGCCTGTGGGACGAGGGCTACAAAGGCTCGCCGCTGAACCACATGGACCTCATCCAGCCCGGCCCGCTCCAGCCAGAATACTCGGTGCCGTTCGCTCAGTCCGAGATCACCCGCCGCCATCTCGTTTGCGAGGACACCGCCGGGAGTGCCGCCGCCCTCGCGGCAGCGGTCAGCCACGTTCCCTTCTACATCGAAAAACTGACCGCCCGCTTGCCTCTGACCGTTAGCCTCACGCCGCGCACGATCGACGCGGCACTGGAAAAAGAACTGCGCTCCGACAACAGCGACTGGGATCTCGATTACTACCGGCGGCGGGTCAAAACCGTCTTCGGCGACCACGAGCGCCTCGTCCTCGCCATTCTTGACACCCTTGCCGTTGCGGCGCCCTCCGCCCTGTCCTTTCAAGAAATCCGAGGGCGGGTCAACGCCCGCCTGCCGGCCGACGACGAACTCCTCCGCGAGCACCTCAAACTTCTTTGCATGGACCACTACCTCGAGCGCGACGATGCCAACGCCTACCGCTTCTACCTCCCGCTCATCCGCCGCTGGTGGGCGATTAGCCGCAGCCTCGCCACCGCCACAGCCCCATGAGCGAACGCCCCTTTCTCAGCCACTTCTCACCGCAATGGACCAAGCCGGAATACCTGGAGGCCATCCTCGTCCAGCGCGGTGAACTCCTCGCCGAAAGCGTCGCCACGGTGCGCGCCAGCGTGCTCACCGACCGTCGCCACCACCTGCTTTTCGTCGGGCCGCGCGGCGCGGGAAAAACCTACCTCGTCACCCTCATCCAGCACCGGCTAAGCCAGGACGCCGCCCTCACCGACCGCATGCGGATCGCGTGGCTCAACGAAGATGAGACCGCCACCAGCTTCCTGCGCCTGCTCATCGCCATTTACCGCAGCCTCGGCGAGCGCTACCCGGCGGAATTCCCCGCCGCCACCCTCGCTACCCTCGCCACCCTTGCGGGCAAAGACCCGGCGCTCGCTCTCGAGCTCCTCGGCCAGGCCCTGCTGCGCGACCTCCACGGGCGCATCGTCGTCTGCATCCTGGAGAATCTCGATTCCCTCTTCCGCAGCCTCAGCGTGGCCGAGCAGCGGAACTGGCGCGCCTTTCTCCAGAACCACCCCGTCATCACCACCGTCGGCACCGCGCAGGCGCTCTTCGATGGTATCGCGGATCACGACGAGCCCTTCTTCGGCTTCTTTGATACCCGCCACCTTCAGTCCCTCACGGTGGAGGAGGCCCGCGACCTGCTGGAGCGCATCGCCAAGCTCCACGATCGCACCGATCTCGCCGCCTTCCTCCGCACCGCCACCGGTCGCGCCCGGGTGGACGCCATCTGCGCCCTCGCCGGCGGGAATCCCCGTCTCTACCTCATCTTCTCGGATCTCCTCATGGATGCCACCGCGCTCGACGACCTCGTGCGCCCCTTCGAGGAAATGGTGGATCGCCAGCTCACCAGTTACTACCAGGAGCGCCTGCGCTGGCTCAGCCCGCAGCAGCGCGAGATCATCCAGCTCCTCTGCCGCACCCGTAGCCCCCTGCCGGTGAAGCAGATCGCCGAAGGCCTCTTCACCACCCACAACTCCATTACCGGCCAGCTCAAGCAGCTCCGCGAGATGCGCTACGTGGACAGCCACCCTCTGGGCCGCGAAGTCTTCTACGAACTCGCCGAGCCCCTCATGCGCCTCGCCCTTCAGGTCAAGGAAACCCACGACCGCCGCCCCCTCGCCCTCATCGTGGACTTCCTCCGCGTCTGGCATGAACCCGGGGAAATCGAGGGCCGCCTCGCCGCCTGCACCGCCGACTCGCCCTCCCGTGCCTACTTGGAAACCGCCCACCGCCTCATGCTCAGCGAGCCCAGTCTCCGGCACGAACTCTTCCGCCGAGATCTGGATTTCGCCGATCCCGAGTTATGCGACGACACCACCCTGGCCAAAGCCCGCAGTCTCGCCGACGAGTCCGGCCTACCCGCCGACCGGCACAGGCTCGGCCTCATCCTTCTCAAGCGGAAAGAATGGGACGAGGCGGTTCTGGTATTCACCCAAGTCATAGCAGACGAAACCTCCACACCGGCTGAAATCGCCTTAGCCCTCCTCCGCCGGGGCTATGCGCATTACTTTGCCGGAAGGCCGGAGCAGGCCATCGCCGACTACACTCGCGCCATCGAACTCCCCGGCGCGCCGCCGGAGCATATCGCCAAGGCACTCTACAACCGGGGCTTTTGCCACCGGCAGGCCGGCCGGATCGCCGAGGAAATCGCCGACTACACTCGTGCCATCGAACTGCCCGGCGCGCCGCCGGAGCCGATCGCCCAGGCGCTCAACAACCGGGGCGTTTGCCACGGGCAAGCCGGACGGACCACAGAGGCAATCGCCGACTACACCCGTGCCATCGAACTGCCCGACGCGCCGCCGGAGCAGATCGCCAAGGCGCTCATCAACCGGGGGGTTTGCCACGGGCAAGCCGGCCGGGCCACGGAGGCCATCGCCGACTACACCCGCGCCATCGAACTGCCCAGCGCGCCGCCGAAGCCGATCGCCCAGGCGCTCAACAACCGGGGGGTTTGCCACAGCCAGAACCACGAATACGCCGGGGTTCTGGCCGATCTGGG
The DNA here is from genome assembly GCA_038223295.1 of Opitutales bacterium. Taxonomy (GTDB): domain Bacteria; phylum Verrucomicrobiota; class Verrucomicrobiia; order Opitutales; family Opitutaceae; genus IMCC26134_A. The sequence continues at coordinate 2,720 of JBBRHC010000225.1, read as the reverse complement.
AGCCCTGTTTCGTCTGCCGGATCAGCAGATCGTGCGCGATACGGTCGCGCCCCGCCTTCACCACAAGGCGAACGACTTCACCACCGCCGCTTTCGCCTCCACCACGGACGCCATCCGCTGGACCGCCCTCCTCACTGAATTCACCGGCCATTTCGCGCGTTTCGGAGGGCTGGCGCAGCTCGGAGAAGCGGCCGTCAAGCACCTGCCGACTCTGGCCGCGAGTCCCCTTAACCACGCCGCCTGGGATGCTTGGGCCGATGCCTGGGACGCCGCCCGCACCGCCCTGCCGGGCGCGGACCGCGACCAGCTCGACATTCCCCTGCGCCTGCTGCGGGCCGGGATCGCCTGGCTAAAAACCAAAGACGTGGCCCACCTCCTCACCCTCCCCAGCGAAGAGCGCCGCCTCCTCCGCGAGGCCCTCGGTCTATCGAGCGAAAAGTGACGCGGCGCACCAGCGGACCGCCGCGTCTCGAACTTCGCTCGGACCGCGCGATTGAGCGACCGCCGGGCCGCGCCTACCGGAAATCCCCCGATGGAGCGGGGTTGATTCTCCGCCGCGTTTTGCGGTTCACTACTCCCGTTACCATGCCCCGCCTCCCGCTTTGCCTCGCCGCCGCGCTCCTCGCCGGTCTCCTCCCCGCCCGTGCCGCCAACGTCGGCCCCGAACTGTTCCAGCCCCTCCCCGCCCTCACCCTCGCACCCGGCGCCGCACCCGCCCCGATCCCGCTCACCCAACACCTGCGCGATCCCGACGTCCCCGGCTCGGCCGTGCGCATCACCGTGCGCATCGGCCACACCCAGTCCGGCGTCATCGACATCGCCCTCCACGACGCCCAGGCCCCCCTCACCGTCGCCAACTTCCTAGCCTACGTCGCCGACGGCCGCTACGCCGCCAACTTTATCCACCGCTCCGTCCCCGGCTTCATCATCCAGAACGGCGGCTTCCGCTTCCTCAACGACACCACTTTCGACCTCGTTCCCGCCTTCCCCGCCGTCCTGAACGAACCCGGCGCCTCCAACCTCCGCGGCACCCTCGCCATGGCCAAGCTCGGCAACAACCCCGACAGCGCCACCAACCAGTGGTTCATCAACCTCGCCAACAACTCCGCCAACCTCGACGCCCAGAACGGCGGCTTCACCGTCTTCGCCCACGTCCTGGGCAACGGCATGGCCGTGGCCGACGCCATCGCCGCCATCCCTCGATTCAACGTCTCCAACGTCCATCCCGCCTGGACCGATATCCCCCTCACCACCGCCTCGCTCCAGCGCCAATTTTTCATCGAGACCAACGCCGCCCGCATCGCCCCCCTCGCCTTCACCGCCACCTCCGACGCCCCCGCCCTGGTCGCCGCCACCCTCGCCCACGGCGTCCTCTCGCTCGCCCCGTCGTCCACCCTCGCCGGCACGACCACCATTCGCCTCACCGCCACCGACCTTGAAGGATCCTCCCTCCAGACCGCCTTCAACGTCACCGTCCACAACCCCAACCTCCTCTCCGAGTGGCGGCAGATCCACTTCGCCACCTCCGCCAACGCCGGCCCCGCCGCCAACCTCGCCGACCCCGACGGCGACGGCGTCTCCAACCTCCTCGAATACGCCCTCGGCGGCGACCCCGCCTCCCCCGCCTCGCGACCGCTTCCGCTCCTCGCGCAACTTCCCGCGCCCGATTCCCGTCTCGCGCTCACCTACGTCCGCTCCCGCCCCGACGTGATCTACGAGGTGCAAACCACCACCGATCTCGCCGCCCCCGCCAGTTGGTCGGCCACCGGCGTCACCCAAGGCACCCCCGACGCCGCCGGCCTCACCACCGCCACCATCCCCGCCACCGGCCCCACCCCCCGCTTCCTCCGCCTGAGCGTCACCCTCGCCCCCTGACGCCCCCCGCCGCTTCCGAAGGCCCCCCACCCTGCGTTTCCAGCCGGTCGCGCCTTCCGAACCGGTCGGGCATGGACTCCCCTCCGCGCCACCCAAACTTATTCCAATTCGCCTTTTAACCCGAAATCCGGAGCAGGAGCCGATGAGATGGCGCAAGAAGCAGGATCAGATGGTCGTTCGTGAATCCCGAGGTGTACTGAATAGTGCATTGAGCGGGTGAACGATAGGGCAGATGACCATCAGATCGCGCCAGATCACGGCGATTCACTTCGGATTTCGCCTTCAAAGAGATCCTGATTGGCCGGGAACACCCAACCTTACGGCGGATCACTTGTATCGTATTGGCCGACCCCGGCCAATTTCGCTGCTAGACCCAGGTTGGTGGCGAGTTGGAATCATCCCGAGTTCCGAAATCGGGGTCGGTCAGATGCCGAAAGATGCCGGAAGCCGTGCAAAGCCCCGAAGATCTCGGCGCCGCTCGCGGCGCTCGATCAAGGGGGGTTCGACGCCCAGGTAAAATCTCGGGAGTGGTTGTTGGTGCCCTTGACCGTGATCGAAGATGCCAACCAAAAACTCACGGCCGGCGCCATTGCCGACCAACACGACGACCCGCAAAGAGCCGCAATTTTTTAGCAGTAAAAGAACCTTTTGCTGCGGTTTCCAACCGATGGGGCCAGGGCCGAATGGCCCCCCATCAAGGGGCGGGGCGTCGTTTTAACCCGAAATCCGAAGTGGGAGCCGATGAGATGGCACAAGATGCTGGATCAGATGGTCGTTCGTGAATCCCGAAGTGCACTGAATAGTGCATTGAGCGGGTGAACGGACGAGCAGATGAGCAGCAGATT
>JBBRHC010000224.1:0-6482 GCA_038223295.1 Opitutales bacterium | reverse complement strand
GCGGTTTCCCCAGCGCTTACTCAAAGGGAGCCGCCGGGGCGGACGAGAGTTCGTTTGGCGGCATCATCCAGGGGACGTCGGCGGAGGCCTATAGCGGCCAGCGCGTGCGTCTGAGCGGCTGGATAATGACGGCGGGAGTTACCGTTGGGGCGCAATTGTGAATGCGGGTCGTTGGGGCGAGCGACCAAGTGTTGCAGTTTGACAATATGAGCGGGCGCGCGACGAAGGGCACGACCGAGTGGGAACACTACTCGGTCGTGCTCGACGTGCCGCCGGAGTCGGCGTCGATGAATTACGGGGTTTTCGTGAACGGCGGCGGCCAGATGTGGGTGAGCGGATTGAAGATCGAGCCGGTGAGCAATGAGGTCGTGAACACGAATAAAACCCAACAAAGCTTACCTGCCGGGCCTCGGAACATCGAGTTTTCGACGGAATAGACCGGCGGCGCGACTGAGTTTTTTCCGACTTCTTTTCTGAAAAACTAGGGACAAGTAAAAAACACCTGCTCGCCGGACGGCGCAGCGGTGTATCCAGCCGGGGCGGGCCGACGGTCGGGAGAGCGATTCGGCGCGGCCCGCCAGAGCGATGAACACCTCTAGATTTTGACCTGTCCCTAATTTCCCTCTCTAATTTCCCTCTAATTTTCCTACGCACCTTAACCCCTCCTACATTCCTCCGCCGTAAAACGCCTTTAAACGTCACCCCACGATTGACGCGTCCGTCAGCCCCCTTCGGTTAACTACCGAGAATTTACCCCGTGCCTCCGTCCTCCGCCCACCTTGCCTTTCCCCAAAACATTCCCCGCTGGCTCCTTCTCGCGGTGGGTTCGGCGGCCCTGCTCTTCACCAGCGCCTGCACCACCGCGCAAAAAACCCGCGCGCTGAACAAACGCGCCGACCAAATCATCGCCGAAAAACAACGCGCCGGTCTCGGCGCCGTCGCCGATTTCACCATCGAGCGTCCCGAGTTCACCCTGCGCCGCCGCCTCCTGAGCGACCACGAGCTCGCTTTTTTCGGTCCCGCCAGCCTCGGCCCCGCCGCCTTGCCGCCGCTCGACACCCCACCCGCCGTTGCGCCGTTTCCCGCCCGCGCCCCCGCCTCCGACCGGCCCGCGCTGCCTTCGCCTTTTATCGTCTCGCTCGACGAGGCCCTGCAAATCGCCGCCGCCAACAGCCGCGCCTACCAAAGCCAAAAAGAGTCCGTCTTTCGCTCCGCCCTCGCCCTCGATCTCGCGCGCGAGGAATTCCGCACCTCCTTCTCCGGCCTCGTCTCGACCCTCTATCGCCAAAACCGCACCGCGCTCGACACCCCGGGCGGCATCGTCACCGAGCAACAGGAGACCTCCGCCGTCGTGCAGGCCTCGCAGGCGCTCAAAACCGGCGGCCAGCTCACCCTGCGGCTCGGTATAGATCTGCTCAAACTCCTCCAGCCCGGCGGCTTCACCACCGAGTCGGTTTTTGGCGACGCCTCCATCACCGTGCCCCTCCTGCGCGGGGCCGGTCGCCGCGTCGCCGCCGAGGGCCTGACCCAGGCCGAGCGCAACACGCTCTACGCCATCTACGACTTCGAGGAATTTAAACGTGGCTTCGCGGTCGGCGTCGCCCGCCAGTATCTCTCCGCCCTGCAAAACGACGACCGCGTGCGCAACGCCGCGGAAAACTACCGCAGCCTCATCGTATCCAGCCGCCGCGCCCGCCGCCTCCTCCAGGCCGGCAGCCTGCCGCCCATCCAGGTGGACCAGGCGACCCAGGACGAGCTCCGCGCGCGCAATCGCTGGGTCAGCGCCCGTGCCGCCGCCGAGGCCTCGTTGGACAACTTTAAACTCCAGCTCGGCCTGCCCGTGGACGCCGTCGTCGAGCTGCAACGCTCCGAATTCGAGGCCCTTTCCACCACCACCCCCGTCGCCGTCGCGGAAGCGGACGAGGTGCCGCCCGCCATCGAGGTCGCCGCCGTCGAAGAAGCCGCCGCCCTTCCCGCCGACGCCGCCGTCATTCTCGAGGAGGATTCCCCCGTGCCGCCCGGCCCGCTCGAGTTGCCCTATCCATTTGCGTTGCAGCTCGCCTTCGAAAACCGACTCGACCTGCGCATCGCCGATTCCCGCGTCGCCGACGCCCGCCGCGCCATCGCCATCGGTGTCAACCGTCTCCGCCCCAATCTCGACCTTCAGCTCCGCGGCCGCACCGATGCCGACTCCTTTGATCGCCTCGACGCCGATAGCGGGGCCTACAGCGCCGGCCTTTTCCTTGATCTCCCGCTCAACCGCACCCGCGAGACCATCGCCTACCGGCAAAATCTCATCGCCCTCGAAGCCGCCGTGCGCTCGGTCCAAGAACTCGAGGACCGCGTAAAACTCGATCTCCGCTCCCGCCTCCGCGCCCTGCGCGAGGCCCGTGACTCCCTGCACATCCAGGGCCTCTCCGTGCGCCTCGCCCGCCGCCGCGTCCGCGGGGCCGATCTCAATCTGCAGGCCGGCCGCGTGCCCATCCGCGACTTGCTCGAAGCCCAGGAAGCGCTTCTTTCCGCTCAAAACGCCCTCGCCGCCGCCGCCGTCGCCTACCGCCTCGCCGAACTCGATCTGCAACGCGACCTCGGCATCCTCGTCGTCACCCCCGCCGGCCTCTGGCGCGAATACACCCCCGCGCCGACTCCCGCGCCGCTCGCCCCCGCTCCCGAGCTCCCTCCCGCGCCCCCTCCCGTTCCAGCCCCTGAGCTTCCTCCCTTTCCGCCCCCCGTTCCCATTCTCGCACCCGTCCCGCCCGCGCCATGAAATTCCCTTTCCCCCTCCCCGCCCACCTCCTCCGCTCCGAACTCGTCGCGCGCCTTTCCACCCGGTTCCGCGCGCTGAGCCAGCGCCAGCGCCTCCTCACGATGGGCGGCGCCGCGCTCCTCTTGATCGTCACCCTTTCCTGGCTGTTTGGCGGCACCTCTCCCGCCGACGATCTGCCCACCGTCGTGGTTCAACGCGGCCCGCTCCGCATCAACCTGGTCGAGAGCGGCACCATTCGCCCGCGCCAACAACTCGTCTTGCGCAACGAGACCAACCGCACCGTCAACATCACCAAAATCACCCCCGAAGGCACCTTGGTCAAACGCGGCGACATCCTCCTCCAGTTCGAAGAGACCGAAATGCTCAACCAACTCGTCGAGCGCCGCATTCGGGTGCAAAACGCCGAGTCCTCCCTCATCACCGTCGGCGAGGATCTCAAGGCCGCCCGCATCCAGGCCGAGGCCGACTCCGAGTCCGCCCACCTGGCCGAGACCTTCGCCCAACTCGACCTCGAAAAATACCTCCAGGGCGACCGCCCCCAGCAAATCAAGGCCCTCGAAACCAAAATCACCCTCACCCAGGAAGAGCACAACCTCGCCAAGGAGCGCCTCCGCTGGTCGAGCATTCTCTTCGGTGAAAAATACCTCTCCCAGTCCGACCTGCAACGCGACGAACTCGCCGCCAAAAAATCCGCGCTCAACCTCGAACTCGCCCTAGAGGACCTGCGTCTCTACAACGCCTACACCGGCCAGCGGCAGCTCGCCGAGATCGAGTCCCGGGTCAACCAGACCCGCCTCGCCCTCGAACGCACCCTCAGCCGCACCACCGGCAACATCGCCCAGCAGGAGGCCCGCTTCCGCGCCAGCGAGGCCGGCGCCCGCGAGGAGATCGCCCGCCTGAAACGCGAGGAGGACGAGGCCACCAAATTCGCGGTGCGCGCCCCCATCAACGGCATGGTCCTCTACGCCTCCAGCGTGGATGGCCGCTGGCGCGGCGATCCCGTCGAGGTCGGCCTCAGCGTGCGGCCCAATACCGAAATCATCTACCTGCCCACCGCCGATGAATACGATGTCGATGTGCTCATCTCCGAGGTCAACGTCGGCAAACTCGTCACCGGCCAGGTCGCCCGGATCAAAATCGACGCCATGCCCGACGCGGTTTTCCAAGGCCGGCTCGAGACCATTTCCGCCCTGCCCGACGCCTCCTCGCGCTGGATGAACCCCAACCTCAAACTCTACAAAACCGCCATCGCCCTCGCCCCCTCCGAGCGCCCCCTGCGCAACGGTATGAGCTGCCAGGTCGAGATCCTCGTCGCCGACCTGCCCGACACCCTTTTTATCCCGCTGCAATGCGTCGTGCGCGAACAAGGCCAATCCGTGGTTTACGTGCGGGACGGGCGCCGCCCCCCCCGCGCCCAGAACGTACGCGTCGGCCTGGATAACAACCGCATGGTCCAGATCCTCGAAGGCCTGGAGGCCGGCCAGACCGTCCTGCTCGCCCCGCCGCTCAGCCGCTCCAGCGGGGCGGAAGCCGAGGCCGTGCCCCCGGCCGAAACGCCCGCCACGGCCCCCGCCCCCGCCACGACGCCCGCCCCGGCCACCGCCGCCGACTCCACATGAGCGCCCCTTCCGACTCCATCCCGATCGAGGCCGAAGTCATTGACGTGCGTAAAACCTACCGCCTCGGCGACGAGACCGTGCACGCCCTCGACGGCGTCTCGCTCGAGTTTCGCCGCGGCGAATTCTGGGCCATCCTCGGCTCCAGCGGCTCCGGCAAAAGCACCTTGCTCAACCTCCTCGGCTGCCTGGATCGCCCGACCAGCGGCCACTACCTGCTCGCCGGGAGCGACATCGGCGACATGGACGACGACCAGCTCAGCGCCTACCGCCTGCGCCACCTCGGGTTTATCTTTCAAAACTTCAACCTTATCGGCCAGTCCACCGTCGAAGAGAACATCCAGCTCCCGATGTATTACCTCGGAATGCCCGACCACGAGAGCATGCCCCGCGCCCGCGAGCTCGCCCGCCTCGTCGGCCTCGGCGAGCGCCTGCGCCACACCCCGGTGCAGCTCTCCGGCGGCCAGCAACAACGCGTCGCCATCGCCCGCGCCCTCGCCAACAAACCCAACGTGCTCCTCGCCGACGAGCCGACCGGCAACCTCGATTCCGCCACCAGCGTCGAGATCATGCGCCTGCTGGGCAACCTCCACCGCGAGGGCAAAACCATCATCATGGTCACCCACGAGGCCGACATCGCCGCCCACGCCTCGCACCGGCTCTACATGAAAGATGGCCGCGTCGAACGCATCGAGCGCCCCGCCACTCCCGCCCCCGCCGCCACCGCTCCCGCGCCCCCCGCCGCCGCCGCGGCCACTCCCTCGCCGCCGGCCTCCGCACTCTCGCCCGCCCTCCCGCCCGTCGCGCCATGATCAGCAACCAGACCAAACGCGAGGTCGCCCTCGGCCTCAAAAGCCTGCTGCAACACAAACTGCGCTCCACCCTCACCTTGCTCGGCCTCGTCTTCGGCGTGGCCAGCGTGGTCGCCATGCTCGCCGTCGGCGAAGGGGCCAGCGAGGAGGCCCTCGCCCAGATCCGCAAACTCGGCAGCAACAACATCATCCTCGACGCCCGCCCGCCCCTCTCGACCGACGGCCAGGAAAACGTGCGCATGCAGATCTACGGCCTCACCTACGAGGACGAGCGCCGTTTGGCCGAGACCATCCCCGACATCCGCCGCATCGTGCCGGTGAAGATCCTGCGCAAGGAGGCCCAGCTCGACGCCCGCACCCTCGACCTGCGCATCCTCGCCACCACGCCCGCCTGGTTCGATCTGGTGGATCGCCGCATCATCGCCGGTCGCCTGCTCGATCCCACCGACGAGGCCCGGCGCAACGCCGTCGTCGTGCTCACCGAGCACGGCGCGCGCCGCCTGCTCGCCACCCGCTCCGCCATAGACCAGATCATCCGCATTGACGGCATCGCCTTCACCGTCATCGGCATCATCGGCAACGAGACCCTCGGCGCCGGCGCCGCCGCCCTCGACGATCAGGAGGTAGACGCCTACGTCCCGCTCAGCCTCGCCCGCAGTCGTTTCGGCGACGTCATCACCCGGCGCTCCTCCGGCACCACCCTGCGCGAGCGCGTGGAGTTGCACCAACTCGTCATCGAGGCCGCCTCCATCGAGGCCGTCCCGCGCGTCGCCACCGCCGTCGAGTTCGTGCTCAGGCGATTTCACCCCGTGGTGGACTACCAGATCAACGTTCCCCTCGCCCTCCTCCGCCAGGCCGAGGCCAGCAAACGCACCTTCAACATCGTGCTCGGCTCCATTGCCGGCATCTCGCTGCTGGTGGGTGGCATCGGCATCATGAACATCATGCTCGCGACCGTGACCGAGCGCACCCGCGAGATCGGCATCCGCCGCGCCATCGGCGCGCAGCGCAGCCAGATCATCCGCCAGTTCCTCATCGAGACGGTCACGCTCTCCGGGGTGGGCGGCCTGATCGGCCTCTTGCTCGGCGTGCTCATCCCGCTCGCGATCACCCAGTTTGCGGGCATGCCGACGCGCATCACCTTGTTCAGCCTCGTGCTGGCCTTCGGCATCAGTGTGGCCCTGGGCATTGTTTTTGGCCTCTACCCCGCCCGCCGCGCCTCGCGCCTCGATCCCATCGAGGCCCTCCGCCACCTCTGATCCGAGCATTCTGATCGCCTGTTTTTCG
>JBBRHC010000223.1:0-6502 GCA_038223295.1 Opitutales bacterium | reverse complement strand
CGCCCAGCTCGCCGGCCAGCTCCCCTCGACCCTCGTCGTCGTCATCTCCAAATCCGGCGGCACCGCCGAGACCCGCAACGGCATGCTCGAGGCCGCCGCCGCCTTCACCGCCGCCGGCCTCGTCCCCGCCCGGCACTTCGTCGCCGTCACCGGCGAGGGCTCCAAGCTCGACCACCTCGCCCTCGCCCAGGGCTGGCTCGCCCGTTTCCCCATGTGGGATTGGGTCGGCGGCCGCACCTCCGAACTCTGCACCGTCGGCCTCCTCCCCGCCGCCCTCCAGGGCATCGACACCGACGCCCTCCTCGCCGGCGCCGCCGCCATGGACGTTGTCACCCGCTCCACCGTCACCGCCGAAAACCCCGCCGCCCTCCTCGCCCTCATGTGGCACTACGAGACCGACGGCCGCGGCGCCAAGGACATGGTCATCCTCCCCTACAAGGATCGCCTCCTCCTCTTCTCCCGCTACCTCCAGCAGCTCGTCATGGAGTCCCTCGGCAAGGAGTTCGATCTCGACGGCCGCGTCGTCAACCAGGGCATCGCCGTCTACGGCAACAAGGGCTCCACCGACCAGCACGCCTACGTCCAGCAGCTCCGCGAGGGCGTGAACAACTTCTTCGTCACCTTCATCGAAGTTCTCAAGGACCGCACCACCCCCTCCCTCCAGGTCGAGCCCGGCATCACCAGCGGCGACTACCTCCTCGGCTTCTACCTCGGCACCCGCGACGCCCTCAGCGAGAAAGACCGCCACTCCGTCACCGTCACGATCGGCGAACTCACACCCCGCACGCTCGGCCTAATGATCGCCCTCTACGAACGCGCCGTCGGTTTCTACGCCAGCCTGGTCAACATCAACGCCTACCACCAGCCCGGCGTCGAAGCGGGCAAAAAAGCCGCCACCGGCGTCATCGCCCTCCAGCAAAAACTCGTCGCCGCCCTCCAGTCCGCCCCCGGCCAGACCTACACCGCCGAGGCCGCCGCCAACACCGTCGGCGGCAGCCCGGAGCTCGCTTACAAGATCCTCGATCACCTCGCCGCCAACGGCGCCCTCCAAAAACAGGCCAGGACCCCCTGGTTTACCAGCACCTACTCCGCGTGATCGATGTAGGGCGGCATCGCCGCATCCCGCCGCTCCGCAGGCTCAAGCCCACATCCCGCCGTTCCGCCCCCGCCCCACCGCCGCCATCACCCGAGCACGCCCCGGGCGCCCCTTCCCGCCGGGGCCTTTCCCGCAAGAACTTTCTCCTTTCCAAGCTGTCCCCGCCTAAGCACGTTCGCCTCTCTTTTAATTCCCCCGCATGAAAGCCCTTACCCTTGCCCTCTGCATCCTCGCCCTGCTCGGCTCCGCCGCCTCCGGATTTTTCTGGTGGAGCATAGGTAATACCAAGGAACAGTTGAGGTCCCAGCTCGCCTCCGAGCAGACCCGCGCCAGCGACCTCCAGGGTAACCTCGCCACCACCACCGAAGAGCTGGGAACCACCAAAAGCCGCCTCGCTTCCACCGACGCCGATCTCGGTGACACCAAGTCCAAACTCACCGCCGCCGACGCCCGCAACGTTCAGGTCTCCCGCGAGGTCGTCGGCCTGAAATCCACCCTCTCCACCAAAGAGGAGACCGAGAAAAAGCTGAACGCCGAGCTCGACACCCTCCGCCGCGATCTCGTCCAGACCCGCCTCGCCGCGCAGGTCGGCAGCCCCGAGGAAGTCGAACGCTACAAGCAGATCATCGCCGGCCTCGAATCCCGCCTCGGCGCCATCCAAAGCGGTGGCGTCGACCCCGCCCCCGCCGCCGCCCCCGGCGCCCCGTCCACTCCCGCCCTGAGCGAGCGCACCGCCGCCGCCCGCGTCGCCTCCGTCGGTACCAAAAACGCCTTCGTCGTCCTCGACCTCGGCACCGCCGACGGCATCGCCGCCGGGAACAAATTCACCATCACCCGCGCCGGCGACGTCATCGCCGAATCCGTGATCTCCTCCGTCCAGGATAGCTTCGCCATCGCCCAGATCGCCCCCTCCTCGATCAAGACCGCCCTGAGGGCCGGCGACATCGCCTCCTACACTAAATAACTCCCCGCCATGCTCCGCCGCCTCACGCTGCTCGCCCTCGGCACCGCCTTCCTCGCCCTCGCCTCCGGTTGCGCAACAACGCGTCCCGAGGACTCCTCCATTCCCTGGAGCCGGCCGGCGAGCTGGGAAGGTGGCGTCCCCGGCTTGGGCGGCCCCGGCGGCGGTCGCTAACCCGCCTTCCCCCGCGCCCGACCACTCACCCGGACTCCTCCCGAGTCCGGGTTTTTTGTGCGCTAAACCCAGAAACCGCGCTAAAACCGGAGATTTTGCAGACAATCGCAGACTCCAAGGCATTACGGTTTTCGGGCCTTCACCCTTTGGGCGTGAAAGCCGGCCCTGTTTATTATTTTGTAACTGATTTTATCTGCGCTATCCGCGCAATCCGCAGTTAAAACCGAATGCGGCTTTAGGCTAAAGTGTTTGAGCCTTCCGCGCCTTTGGCGGCCCCCTCCCTTCATGTCCGAGTCAACGCCTCCCTCATCCGCCCCCGCCCCTGACGACGTCTCCGCCCGTCTCGCCGCCCGCCCCGGCCACCTCTACGTCGTCGCCACCCCCATCGGCAACCTCTCCGACCTCACCGACCGCGCCCGTCTCATCCTCGCCACCGCCGATCTCGTCGCCTGCGAGGATACCCGCACCACCGGCGCCCTCCTCACCCGCCTCGGCCTGCACCGCCCCCTCGTCCCCTACCACGACTACAACGAGACCGCCGCCGCCGACCAGCTCGTCGCCCGCCTGCGCGAGGGCAAATCCATAGCCGTCGTCAGCGATGCCGGCACCCCCGCCATCAGCGACCCCGGCTTCCGCGTCGTGCGCGCCTGCCGCCGCGCCGCCCTGCCCGTCGTCCCCATCCCCGGCGCCTGCGCCCTCGCCGCCGTGCTCAGCGCCAGCGGCCTCCCCAGCGACGGCTTTCTCTTCGCCGGTTTCCTGCCCGCCAAAACCAGCGCCCGCGTCGCCTTCCTTGAGAAGTATCGGGAATTCGACTACACCCTCGCGCTCTACGAAAGCTGCCACCGCATCGACAAGTTCGTCTCCGAGATCACCGCCACCCTCGGCCCCGCCCGCGTCGTCTGCCTGGCCAAGGAAGTCACCAAACTCCACGAGCTCTTCCTCGTCGGCCCCGCCGCCGAGGTCGAGGCCCGCCTCGCCAAAACCAGCCTCAAAGGCGAATTCGTCGTCCTCATCGCCCCCCCCGACTTCACCCTCTAAAGGTGCGTCCATCCCCCATCATCCTTCCTACATCCTACATCTCACATCCTACATCTCACATCCTACATCCCCCATCATCCATCACACATCACCCATCCCCCCGAATCCCTTTCCTAAAAACGCCCCCACTGCCGCGCAAAACTCCGCCCGCGTCTCCATGTGCGGATTATGCCCCGCCGCCGCGATCGTCTCGATCCGTGCCGCCGGGAACCGCTCCCGGATCGCGCCCGCATCCTCGTCCTTCACATAGCGCGACTTCCCCCCGCGCACGAACAGGGCCGGCCCCGCATACCCCTCCCCCACGCCCAGCGGATTCGCCTCCAACTCCGGCAGCGCCGCCGTCAACACCGGCAGGTTCACCGCCCAGCGCCACCCGCCCTCTTCCGTGCGTTCCAGATTCGTGGTGAGAAATTTACGCATCGCCCAGTCCGGCACCCGCGCCTCCATCTTCAGCTCCGCCTCGCCGCGCGATTGCAGTTCACCCAGCCGCAGCTCGTTCATCGCCGCGAATTCCGCCCGATGCCCGTGCGAGAGATAGGCCTTCGGCGCGATATCCACCACCACCAGCCGCCGCACCCGCTCCGGCCGCCGACTGGCCAACACCATCGCCACCTTGCCCCCCATGCTGTGCCCCATCAGCTCCACCGCGCCCAGTCCGCGCGCATCGAGCCAGGCCGCCACGTCCGCCGCCATCGCCTCGTGGGTCATCACCGCGTGCCAGGGCGATTTGCCATGATTGCGCAAATCCAGCGCCCACACCGCCCGCCCCCCCGCCAGGTCCGCCAAGCCCGCCCCCGCCGTCTGCCAATTCCGCCCCGATCCGAGCAACCCATGCAGCAACACGAGCGGCGGTTTGCCCGCCCCGCCCAGCCCCCGCGCCACCAGCTCCACCGTCTCGTTCGCCATAGCCCGACACCCAACACCCCCCGCCCGCCCCCGCGCAACCCTCCTTCCTCCTCTCCTGGTCTCTCCCTTTCTCCGACATTTCCGACACTCCGACATCAGCGCCCATCTGCGAAATCCGCAGTTAAAAAAATCCCCTTCCGCCCGTCCCCGCCCCGCCCACCCCGTCCATCCCCCGCCCGCGCCCCACCTGTCAGGCTTTTGTCATGCCCTCGATTTTCGGGAACGCCCTCGCCATAACCGCGTTCCACCCCTTCCCGCATGAATCCACACCTCCGCGCCCTCGCCGCCTTCACCGCCACCGCGTCCGCGATTTTCGCCCCCGCGCTCCTCGCCGCGCCCATCCCCGCCGAGTCCCGCCTCGCCTCCGCCACCGTCTACCCCGACCGCGCCGTCGTCACCCGCCTCGCCTCCGTGGACATCGCCGCCGGCACCAGCGAGATCACGTTCGCCGACCTGCCCGCCGCCCTCCTCGACGAGTCCGTGCAAGTCTCCGCCAAAGGCGGCACCGCCGCCTCCCTCCTCGATATCGCCACCCGCACCGTCTTCGTCACCGCCGAGCCCGATGCCCGCGTCAAAACCCTCGACGACCAGCTCCTCGCCCTCCGCCGCGACGAGCGCGCCCTCAACGACCAGCACACCCTCCTCGAAACCCAGCGCACCCTCGTCGCCAACATCGAGAAAGTCTCCACCTCCCCCAACCCCGCCCCGAGCGGCTCCACCCCGCCCGCCCGCCCCTCGCTCGAAGACTACGAAAAGCTCCTCGCCTTCTCCGCCGCCCAGCGAGCCCGTCTCGACGCCGCCGCCCAAAAACTCGACCTCGAACGCACCGCCCTCGCCGAGAAAATAGCCGCCGCCGAGGCCCGGCTCAACGACCTCCGCGGCAACCACCCCGGCCGCCGCGCCACCAAGGTCGTCACCGTGCGCCTCGCCGCCTCCGCCGCCGGCAAGCTCGACGTTTCCCTCGGCTACGCTCTCCCCGGCGCCAGTTGGGCGCCCGCCTACGACGCCCGCCTCCGCAGCGAAAAACGCCAGGTCCAGCTCGACGCCTTCGGCCTCGTCCGCAACTCCACCGGCGAAGACTGGAGCGGCATCGCCCTCACCCTCTCCACCGCCCGCCCCGGCCTCGGCGGCGCCGCGCCCGAGATAGCCCCGTGGTATGTCGACGTCTCCCGCCCCATCGCCTACGCCAAGTCCAGCCGCCGGCAAATGGCCGATGTCGAAGTCGTTATGCTCTCCGCCCCCCGAGCCGCCGCGCCGATGGTCGCCCTGGAAGCCAGCGCCGACGCCTTCTCCGCCCCGCCACCCCCCGAGTTCGACTCCACCCTCGCCGCCGCCGACCTGACCTCCGCCGCCACCAGCGCCAGCTTCAAAATCGCCACACCCGTCACCCTCGCCAGCGACAACACCCCGCAGCGCGTCCCCCTCGGCGCCGCCACCCTCGCCGCCGAGCTCCAATACCAGGCCACCCCCAAGCTCCAGGAGACCGCCTACCTCGCCGCCCACGTCACCAACCGCAGCGAACTCCCCTTCCTCGGCGGCGCGCTCAACGTCTTCCTCGACGACACCTTCGTCGCGGCCTCGCGCCTCGCCACCACCATGCCGGGTGAGAAATTCACCCTCCACCTCGGAGCTGACGAAGGCATCGCCATCAAACGCAAGATCGTCTCCCGCTTCACCGAGGACACCGGCTTCACCACCAAGAGCCGCCGCACCACCTACGAGATCCTCGTCACCCTCACCAACAACAAGCGCACCCCCGAACGCATCGTCATCCAGGACGCCGTCCCCGTCGCCCGCGACGAAAAGATCGTGGTCAAGCTCCTCGCCCCCGCCGAGCGCGACCTCCTCAAGCCCGACGACGCCGCCGCCCAGCCCCCGAAAGTCGGCATTGCCCGCGATGCCGAGGGCAAGCTCACCTGGCGCCTCGACCTCAAGCCCGGCGAGAAACGCGAACTCACGTTGAAATTCAGCATCGAGCACCCCGCCGACCTCCCCGTCACCGGCGTCGAGTAGTGCTCGTCAGGGCTCTTCCTCCGTCGTGGCACGGGCGTCCCGCCCGTGAACAAAAAGGGCGTCCCGCCCGTTCGCTGCCGTTCCCAGGGATCGCCGCACTCCACCGCTCCACCCTGCCCACCCGCCCCCCGTGGGCCGTCCGCTTGCGGACGCTCCATTTTGCTCCCCCCGCCTCTCCGTCCGCCCGCCGCCCCCTTTTCCACCCCCCTCGGCTCCGCCCTTGCGCGCGCGCGCTTCTTGTTTTCACCTGAGCCCTTTTCCATGAGCCAGACCGAACCCACCCAACCGTCCCCCGCCACCCCGGAACCCGCGCC